>CALCCZ010000162.1 GCA_937900075.1 uncultured Lentisphaeria bacterium | reverse complement strand
TTAATCATTTCATTCTTCCTTTAATCGTAAAAATGCGTGGACTATTGTTCATCAAAATAATTTTACAATGGTCCACGCAAATGTTCAGATATTAATCATCCTCAGAAGGTCCGCAATCAGTTTTGCACCCCGGAGAACAGCCTAAACTTTGTGCTGAACATTTTTTAGTTACTTTTTTTAATGTTGGCATATTTACCGCCTTTCTTTCTTGGATGTACATCCATATTATTTTTTCCGCAGACCACACATTACGGTCTTATTAACGGAACTTATTCGGAATCTGAAAGAACGTTTGAATTGCAGACGATTGCTTACATCCTCAGAAGACTCCTTGAATGGAAAGTTGTTTGTTGAATTTTTACAGATCTTTCCATTTTCGATTCCTTAATCCTGTTTTGCAATCACGTACACCCCGTACGTGTAATTATAACAACATTACAGATACATGACCAATCATCATTTTTCAAACAAAAAACCGCAGATTTCAGGAAAATATTTCTCTCTGCAAGTAATCGGGCAGGGGATAGGGGTTAGTTAGGGGATAAATAAGACCTATTTTATTTGAGCCGAAAAACTCTGCGTTCATTGGAGAAAGCGGACCTCTGACCACTGACCACTATCCACCGCGGAAACTCAGTGGATAAGACGCAGAAACAGAGAAAGGTAATTGGCGTTATCGTAGTACATCGGGCCTGCTTGCAAAGGATAATACACAATCCATCGGATAATGTAAAGGATTGCAAAAAGGCCACCCAACAGAATATACCACCAATGCTGCCTTTTGACGATATCCGCCACTTTCCACGTCCCCGCAGGGAAAAAAGAGAGGAACAAAGTCGGAACAATCAACAGAAGCAGCGGATGCCAAAAAAATGAACCACGGATGTCGCCTCTGCATAAAAAATATGCGGCGTGTGACAAGCCACATCCGGGACATGGGAACCCGGTAATCGCCCGAAAAATACACAATTGGATTTTTCCAAGCAACAGGAAACTTATCCCGATGCAGAAAAATCCAATTGTCAAAAGGGTACTGTTCAACACTTTGTGCAAACCCGTATCCGAACTGCCGGGGTTACAAATAAGCAACGAGCTGATTGAAATTATATTCTTGCGTTGTTTTCTGGATTGAGAACAAATCAATGAACCAAAGAACTCCGCAAACGCCGCCGGTCAGAAGCATCAGGATTCCCATTCCGGTATCTCCAAGCATAAATCTGTGAATACCCGCCCATCCGCCGAGCAAAGCAACTACCATCATCATTGTTGGATCTTTTAATTCTGCCGCAGCTATCATAGCGATTTTTTCATCATCCATTTGTTCCATCTTATTACGGATCAGGAGCAAATGCTGTGCACTAAAATTTTTTTGATTAGCAAGCAACCAAGACTGTCCAGTAGCGTTCATATCGAAACTCCTTATGTGAAGTTTTTGTATATTTCTTTTGTACTGTGGTGACTTCAAAACCACAGTATAAAAGTTTGCCAATGCGGCTGAAACGTCCGAATAATATGTCTTTGAGGGGGTGTCATTTTATGTCACCCCCTGAAAAAATCCGGAATAAAATTTGCCGATATCCGATAGGAGACAGTAGCGGATAGAAGGTTGGGAATAGGGGGTAGTTAGGGGATGTTATGCGTCTGACCTGTAAGGCCCCATTTGCGCCTGGGCTGTCGGGAGGCTGGAAAAGTGCTTTTGCAATACCGCGGGGAAGGATTTTCTCTTATTCCGCACGCAGTACATCGATTGGGTTCTGCTGGGCGGCTTTCCAGGCGGGATAAGTGCCGAAGATAATACCGATTGCGGTGGAAATAACAAGAGCCAGCAGGATGAACCAAAGGGAAAACGCCACGGGCATATCCGTATTTTGAGCGACTAACTGCGCCAATCCGACTCCAACCCCTACCCCGCTTGCCCCGCCGAGGAATGTCAGGAATACGGTTTCCAACAGGAATTGGATAATAATATCGCTTTTTTTGGCACCCAAGGCACGGCGTGTGCCGATTTCACGGCGTCGTTCATAAACATTTGCCAGCATGATGTTCATGATGCCGATACCGCCGACGAGCAGGGAAATGCCAGCGATAGAGGACATGACAATCGTGAAGATATTCTGAGTTTTTTCTTTTTGCAGGAGGAGATCGAAAGGAACCACTTTTTCCCAGTCCCGGCTTTGACCGTGAACTTTATCGAGATAAGCGGAAATGCGTTTGGAGGTATAGTCGATATAGGCGGTATTCTGAACTGTAACGATAAACGTATCGAACTCTATTTCCTCGACCTGATGGGAGCTTGTGGAAATAGTAGTATGCCGTTTTCCGTATTTTGCTTCGCTGGTGGTAATGGGGAAGAGAATCATATCATCCGGTTTCCCGATTCCGATGATATTCGTGCCATGATTGTTTTCCATAATCCCGATAATCTTGAAAACATCGCCTTCGATCCGGATTTGCTTGCCGATCAGCTGTTTTTCGCCTAAATTGAAAAGTTTGCGTTTGACGTTTCTACCAATGACGCAGGTTGCCGTTTTGGAACTGAAGTCGAAGGAAGTGAACCAGCGTCCCTGAACCAGATTGGAATTGGTTTCTTTGAGGAAATCGCTGTCAACGCCGATTAAAGAAAGTTCGAGCAGGGTAGTTCCTTTGATGACTTTCTGACGTGAATTCCGGGCGACCGAGACGCTTTTGACGTTTTCCATGTTCCGGATATGCTGCAGGTCCAATTTTGTCAAGCCGTAAGTCTGAACAAGGGAAGTAGCGTTCTGCGTATCTTTGCCCTCCATAGGCGGTTTTTTGGATGCGACAAGGATTTTATCGATACCCATTGCTTCAATTGTGGCAAGAGCCTGTTCTTTCGCGCCCTGAGAGATGGAAAGCATGGAAATGACACTTCCGACACCGAAAATAATGCCGAGAGATGTCAAGAGGGAGCGCACCTTGTGGAGCATCAGATTGTGAAACGACTGGATGATCTGATCCGATATTCTCACAGTTTCACCTCAAATTCCTGAACATTGCCGTGTTTGACATCAACGATTCGTCCGATTTGACCGTTCCGCAGATACACTACGCGGTCAAAATGGTGTTCGTATTGGGGATTGTGTGTTACCATAATAATCGTCACGCCCTGTGAATGCAGTTCATGGAAGAGGTCCATGATTTCGTCACCGGTTTTTTCATCCAGATTTCCGGTCGGTTCATCCGCCAGCAGGAAAGTGGGTTTGTTGACCAAAGAACGGGCGATGGCGACGCGCTGCATTTCGCCGCCTGACAACTGCGAGGGACGATGGTCCAGGCGGTGTGCCAGTTTCACGCGAGCCGCATTTTCAACCGCAATTTTGAGGCGTTTTTTAGGTGGCACTTCGGAATAAAGCATCGGTACTTCGATGTTTTCGCGGACAGTTAAATGCGGAAAGAGATTGAACGCCTGGAAAATAAAACCGATTTTGATATTCCGGAGTTCCGTCAGTGTCGTATCATCCATGGACTCCACGTGTTGTCCGTCCAGGAGATACTTGCCGCCCGTTGGTTTGTCCAGTAGCCCCAAGATGTTCAGCATGGTGGATTTTCCGGATCCGGAAGCGCCCATGATACCCAGAAATTCGCCGTAATCGACATTGAGGTCAATGCCTTTCAAAACGGGCACACTGAAAGAACTGGTCCGGTATGTTTTGACCAATTTTTCCAACTGCAGCGCGTATGCTGCGGGATGAGTGGTTTGCTCCGGTTTTCCCATCATGTTCGCGTCCGTACTTACTCGGTTTTGTCCTGCTGGAACGGTCGGTAGAGATAAACGACATCCTCGTCGTTCAGACCCGACTGTATCTCGACATAATTGTCATTGGACGCACCGATTTCCACAATAACTTCTTCCGGCTGACCATTGTTATCGCGGTAAACGAAGAACTGGCCGCTTTTTTCGAAAACGGCTTCCACGGGGATGAAAAAGACATTTTCGAGGACGCGTGTAACGATTTCCACGCGGACATTGATACCGCTGACGACTCTGGGGTCATCGCAATAAAACTGAATTGTGGATTTATAAGCCTTTGCGCTGCTGGGGTCCCAAGGAATCAGCAGGATAGGCAGCGGGGAAATATTGGAAAGGATACCGTTGATTTTCAAATTCTGAACGGAATCGGGCGTAATGATAACAGAAGCGCCGCGTCTGACCTTGGAACGATAAGACTCCGGGATATCCACATCGACAATCATCTGACTCATATCCGGAATTGTTGCCAGCGTCTGACGCCGATAAACATCCATACCGACTTTGATTTCCGTTCTGCCCCAACGATTTCTGTCGGTATCGCCATAGGAAACGAATCCGTCCACGGGGGCGACCAACTGCATTTTGGTCATTTCATAAAGTTTCTGTTCCAGGTCGCGTTCTTTTTTCCGGAGATTCACTTCCGCGTTCGCTATCGTGGATTTTTTCTGGGCCAGACTGGATTCGGTGCGTACCTGTTCTTTTTTCAGTGCGAGTTCCATACGCAGAACTTTATCTTTGGCTGTTTTGTACTGGTCCGGTTCGGAATAGCGTTTGAATATTTTGCGGTCCAAGAGAGCATTACGGTAACTGATACGGGCACTTTTCAGCGATTTCAAGGCGGACTCATAGTTCTTTTTGCGGGTCTGTTCTTCCGATTCGCTGTCTGCAATTTCCGCCGGATTGAAATAGTTGTCATAAGCCGTTTCATACGCGGTTTGTGCTTCCACTAACTTCTGACTGGCATCGGAAACACTCTGATCCTTGCTGTTTTTGTTTTTCGGACCTTCGAGTTTTCTCAGTTTGTTGTATGCAAGGACCGCATCGTCAAGATTATCTCTTGCCGTTTTGATATCCGCTTCGTTTGAACTGATGAGAATAGCGAGTTCCTCCTGAGCGAGTTCCAGATTTTTTTCAGCATCTGCTATACTTACTTTCAAATCATCAATAGAGGTTTGCAAGGTTTCCGTTTCAAAACGGGCTACGATTTCACCTGCGGAAACTTTTGTATTTTCTTCGACTACGGAAACGAGTTTTGTAGAGGTCGGAACTTCCAGAGCCAGCTTATGTTTTACCTTGGTGTTCACGCTGCCGGAAAGAGTCACGCCGATGGTCAAATTGCCGCGTTTGACCGTAAACAGCTTATCCGGCGAATTTTTATTCGTCTCGCTGTTTTTGTCATTTCTGTTTTTCCAGTACCGCCAGCCGTACCAGCCTGCGCCGCCCAACAGGGCAAGTAGCAGTGACCAGAAAATGATTTTTTTCAATACCTTGAAAAACATAGTCTTCAGCCCTTCTTTTCAGTGGACTGTACGGGAGTCTGAACGGCTTTTTGCGATCCGTCCTTGACCGGGGCGGGAGCTGCCGTGGCAGGTTTGATCGGTTCAGCCGGATTGTTTTCCGCTTTTCCGGAAGACGCTGGCGGATTTTCCGCATTTTTCTTCTGTGTGTCAGGGGTGGGGGACACCGTTTCCTGTTTTCCGGTATCCACTTTGGCTTTATCATCTTTTTCAGAATCTTTTCCAGAAGTGTTTTCTTTTTCCTCAATGGCGAAGAGTTCCTTCATGTAGAGGAAGAAATTCTGATGGCTTTCCGCGCGACTCTTTGCTTCTTCGTTCACGGCACTTTCAATATCCTGAAATTCGGATGCCGGTTTATTGGTCAGGATTTTCCGGGAGTTCCGGATGATACGTGCAGTCTTGTGGATTTCATCAGCGGTTGTTTCCGGATCGAAAGCCTTGTTTTTCATCGGGTGGATAATGTGTACTTTCAGGAGGAAGAGCAACTGTTTATCCACACTGGTCATGTCGCGCCCGTTTACAAGATTATCGATAATCGGGATATCACCGATGTACGGCATTTTTCTCAAGGTTTCCGCCTTCTCGCTGTTATAGAGACCGCCAAGAACGATAATGTCGCCATCCGCAACCGTCAGACGGGTATCCACACTCCGGACAGCAATCACGGGGATACTGCTGGTCACGTTGTTCTGTGTATATTGCTGATAGCGGAGAATCGAGCGAACTTGAGGATTGACCTGCAGCTGGACTGTCTGCTTATTAATCATTTTCGGCGTGATTTTCAGCGTCACACCCACCTGCTTGAATTTGAACGACAGGTTCGTGGATGACGTCAAGACCGCTGTTTCCGGAATCGGCACTTCTTCCGCCGTGGTTATCGTGGCACTCGCGCCCTGATCCGCAATCACGTTCGGCGCGGAAAGAATACGTGCATCCCGGCTGGAATTCAAAAGACGTATCGCCGCATTCAACTGACCTGTAGAGCCGTCAGAAGTAGATGTGGCAAACGGTACAAAGTTGAAACCGCCCCCCTGAGATATCGTGGTATCGCGACTCTGACTGGGAGAATCCAGATTGAATCCGAAGGTATTGGTTGTATCGTATTTTGCGTCATGGTAGGTATAGGAAATTTTTACATCCCGTTCAGCGCCCTGCTCACTGTAGATTTCTATCACTTGTGCTTCGACAAGTACCTGTGGCTGAAGGATATCTATGTTGAGAAGAATATTCTTCAATTCTTCCATTTTTTCCGCTTTTTCGTAGATTACTACCTGACTGTATTCATTGGTTTCGGAACCCAGTTTCTTGACAAGTTCCACATATCCGCTTTCTGTCACGATAGCATCCAGCGCATCCGTCAGATATTCTGGGTCCACATATCGGCAGCGGTAAATCAGGGTAGCCATTCCGTCCCTGCCGTTAATCAGTTTGATATCCGGGGGTAACTCTTCCACCTGATGCTGATTGATAATAGCGGGCGGATTCCGGTTCAGAAAGAGTTCTATCATCTTGCTCAAAACCGCTTTTTTGTGCTTGGCGGCCTGTAATGCCTGTTCTTCTTTTGTGATGGGAACATTCATTTCCACAGGTTTATCCAACGTTGCGTGAGGCGTTTCTTCTCCGGACAATGGCAAAAATGTCGCCAGAACACCAATGCTCAAAATCAATTTCATCAAGTTTGTCATAATTTTTCTCCAACAACGGAATCACACCGGCAAAATCTGCGCCGGCAGAAGTAATTTCAAAAATTCAGGTATTTACATCGCGACATGAGCGCGTGAAAAACCTTTCTGCATATTATATTACACTTTTTTCATGCAATTTTCAACAGTAAAAACGATTTTTTTTTACAGATAGCCTACATCTGTACATAAATTGCCAATTATTTCCAAAAGTTTCAGTTGCAGACTGGTATTTTCCATAAACGGGAGTAAATTATAGCTACTGATAACAAGTATGAAACCAACCAGCAGTAATTTGGAGTTTATCATGGTAGAAAGTTTTCTGCAAAGCAATTTCGCGAGCCGAATCGGGGGAGAACAGTTCGGCAAAGACACGAAGATTTATAAATTTGAGAAAATCAAGCGTGCGAAACGTGCTGCGGCGGCGGCAAATCCGGGAGTTGAACTGATTGATATGGGAGTTGGCGAACCGGATGATATGGCGTTCCCGGCGGTCGTTAATACCTTGTGTTCGGAAGCCGCGAAATGGGAAAACCGTACCTATTCAGACAATGGCTGCATGGAATTCAAGCAGGCTGCCGCCCGCTATATGAAAGCGCTGTACGGTGTGGAACTGGATGCGGATACGGAAATCTGCCACGCAATCGGCAGCAAGTCCGCATTAACACTTCTGCCTGCCTGTTTCATCAATCCCGGCGATATTGCGCTGCTGACGGTACCGGGTTATCCGGTTCTGGGGACCTGGACAAAATATCTTGGTGGAGAAGTAGTGAATATGCCGTTGCTGGAAGAGAACGGTTATCTTCCGGACTTGGATTCTCTGTCTGAAGACACGAAAAAACGCGCGAAGCTGCTGTATTTGAACTATCCGAACAATCCTACGGGTGCGACAGCTACGGAAGAATTTTTCGCCAAGGCGGTCAAGTTTGCGCTGGATAATCAGATTCTCATCGTCAGCGATGCGGCATACGCTCCGCTGAATTTCCGCGGGAAACCGTTGAGCATACTTTCCATTCCGGGAGCTAAAGACTGCTGTGTGGAACTGCATTCCATGTCCAAGGGATTCAACATGACAGGCTGGCGTTTGAGCTGGGTTTGCGGAAATCCCCTTGCCGTAAAAGCATTTGCGACTGTAAAAGACAATGCGGACAGCGGTCAGTTTCTGGCGATTCAGAAGGCTGCGATTGCCGCGCTGGATGATCAGGCTGCAATCACGCCCCTCATCAGCGAAAAATACGAACGCCGTCTGACCAGTATGGTTGCGACACTGAAGGCACTCGGTTTCAATGCGAAAGTACCGGCGGGCTCTTTCTACCTGTACGTGCGTGCTCCGAAAGCGGCATCCGATGGTACCCAATTTGCCAGTGGCGAAGATTTCAGCCAGTGGCTTATCAAAAACAAGCTCATCAGTTCCGTGCCCTGGGATGATTCCGGGCCGTATGTCCGTTTCAGTGCCACGTTTGTAGCCCGTGGCGGGCGCGAAGATGAAGAACGCGTTCTGGCAGAGTTCTCCCGTCGTCTTTCCGGTGCAAAATTTGAGTTTTGATTTATGAGTACACCCTTGCAATCGTCTGAAACTGAAAAAAAAGCAATACCCTATTCGCAGGAAGTATTCCGTAAACTGATTCATCTCAGTTCCCTGTGGATGGTCGCTTTGATATGGTTCTTTCCCTGGACACAACTGATGCTGTTTTACTTTTTCGCAGCGTGTCTGGTTCTGAATCTGCTTTGCGAGTATGCCTATTCCTGCCGGGTACCTGTGATTACTCCGCTTTATTCCGCTCTTTTTGGTAAAATGCTCCGCAACGAAGTGAAACACGGACAGTGGGTGGTCAGCGGCAGTCCGCCGGTATTCGCAGCAGCCGCATTCGTGACATTGCTTTTTCATCCGCAGCAGATAGCCGCGATTGCACTGGGTATTATGCTGATAGCAGATACCGCAGCCGCCCTTGTCGGCAGGCGTTTCGGCAAACATAAAATTGCCAATGGCAAATCCGTGGAGGGTGTTGTTGCTTTTTGTGCAGCCGGGATTATTTTCGCGATTGTTTTGCTTGCTTGCGGAAATCTGCTGTCGGTCAAGACGGCTCTCGGCGCGGTAGTCGGAGTTGTTCTCGCCTCCATGGCGGAATTGTACGAGAAACAACTGCATGTAGATGATAATTTCTCCATACCGGCAGTTTCCGGATTGTTCCTGTGGCTTTCCACTCTACTTTGACAAATTGTTTTTTGATGCTATATTAGCAAAGGAATGCGGCAATCAATAATTTCCATAACTGAAAGGATATAAAACAAATGAAAATTCTGGTTCTTAATGCAGGCAGTTCCTCGCTGAAATTCATGCTTTTTGAAATTCAGGGGGCAGAACACAAAGTTTTAGCGAGCGGTGTAGTTGAACGCGTTGGCAGCGAAAAGCCGAATATTGTTTACAAAAATTCCCTGACCGGGTTCAAAACAGACTTGCCGCTGGCTCCGAACAGTGACCATGCCGAAGGCTTGAAAGCCGTTTGCGAACGGTTGACCGATAAGGAACATGGTGTTCTGGCAAATCTGAATGAAGTTGTTGCGATCGGGCACCGCGTTCTCCATGGCGGCGAGAAAGTTACGCGCCCTGTGAAAGTTGATGAAAACGTAAAGAGTATCATCCGCGAATGCTTCCCTCTGGGACCGCTGCACAATCCCGCGAACCTTATGGGAATTGAAGCTTGTGAAAAACTGTTTCCCGGCGTACCCAATGTTGCTGTATTTGACACGCAATTCCACCAGACGATGCCGCCGGAAGCATATCTGTATGCGATTCCCTACGACTACTATACGAAATACGGGATCCGCAAATATGGTTTCCACGGAACCAGTCATCACTTTGTAACTCTCTCCACTGCCGAATTTCTCGGTAAAAAGCCCGAAGACACCACAATCATCACCTGCCATTTAGGCAATGGATGCAGTATGGCTGCAATCAAAAACGGAAAAGTCATTGATACCACAATGGGGCTGACTCCATTGGAAGGTCTGATGATGGGTACCCGTTCCGGTGATATCGATGCTGCTGCTGTCGTGCGCATGATCGAATTGGGCAGTACTCCGAAGGAAGTTGATACGATTCTGAATAAGAAATCCGGTCTGTTCGCAGTTGCCGGCATCAATTCCGGTGATATGCGTGACGTTGTTGCTGCCGCCGAATCCGGAAATGAACGCGCACAGCTGGCAATCAAAATGTTCAACCGCCGTATCATCAAATACATCGGTGCTTATTTCGTTCTTCTTGGCGGTGTTGACGCCATTGTTTTCACTGGCGGTATCGGAGAACATTCCGAGGATGCACGCAGAGACATCATCAATGGCGTTTCCGCCTTGGGCGCAAAAGTGGATGAGGAAAAGAACCTTGCCTGCAAGGGTGCTGCGGATATTACCGGCGAAGGCAGTACGATGAAAGTCATTGTCATGCCTACAAACGAAGAACTGATGATTGCCCGTCATACTTTGAATGTGCTGGATCTGGCAGGAAAGTAACTCTCTCCGTTTTCCAGTTTGAATGTTACGACCGCGATGTGTCTCTTCGACCGTCGCGGTTTTTTGTGTCTTTGTTCCGGACAGGAAAATTTCTGTCAGTCGTTTTCGCCGCGGAAACGTTTTCGCAGTTCCCGTGGAGTTGTCCGGTAATATTTCCGTATCAGGGCAGTCAAATATGCGCTGCTGGCGATTCCTGTCTGTTCCGCTACTTCCTTCATGGAAAGACTGCTGCCGGAAAGCAAATCCAGAACTCCGGAAAGTTTCCGTCGGATCCGGTATTCGCCCGGAGTGATTCCGAAAGAACGGATGAACAGGGTACGGGCTTGATCGCGTCCCAATTTTCCCGCTCTGTAAGCCAATTCATCCAGAGAATAATCTCCGCGTACATCCGCATCAATGGCATCCCGGAACCGGAAAGCAAAATCATTGCCGTCATTTGCTGCCGGGGAAGCGGAAAGGAACTGTTCGAGCAGGGAACAAACTAAAATTTCAGCGTGGATTTTTTTTTGCGGGATCCCGCTGGCGATACCGTCATGGATCTGCTGAAACTGATTCCGCAAAAAAGAAACTTCATTTCTGGCAGGCAGAATGCGGTCACAAACGGGAAAACTTTGCAAACCATCACGGAACATCATTACGGAATGTTCCGTATCGTAGTAGAAAGGACACGGTTCGTTCAGAAATATAATCCAGTTTTCACGCTGTTCGCTGTAATCGAAGATAACTCTGCTGCCCGGGACCAGCAGGGATAAGCTGGCTTGACCGATACCGGCAAGACTTTGTACGGGTTTTCCGTCGGGATAAAAAGTCTGACCGTCCACCAGACCTGAAACGTGCAGTCCGATTCCGGAGAACTGGAGGAACTGAGTACCCTTCTGTGCATATTTGTAACAGCCGACATTCTGCAAAGAGACCTGAATCATAAAAAAAACTCCGCAAAAACATAAAAATCGCTTATGTTGTAAATATAATCCGGCAAAATAATTTTACAAATGTGCATGAGAATGATATATTGAAAAAAGAAACTGTTCCATCCAATGTTTTGCAAAAACTGAAAAATATGAAAGGTATTAAACATGGATTCCATTGAAAATCTGTTCGGCGGTAAAAAATTGAAACTCGGTATCTGGGGTCTTGCCCGCGGTTCCAGTTTCATCGATTCCTGCAAAGTTCTCGGCATTGAAATCGTTGCCGGCTGCGATACCAGCCCGGCAATGCGCAACGGCTGGTTTCATACCTGTTGTCCGGATACCTTTGTAACGGACAATGAGGATGAGTTTCTTGCCCGTGATTTTGATGCGGTACTGATTGCCACATATTTTCCCGACCATGCGAAGCACGCCATCAAGGCATTGAAAGCCGGCAAACACGTTCTCAGCGAAGTTTCCTGTTTTCTGACGCCGGCGGAAGGAGTCGCTCTGGTGGAAGCCGTGGAGCAGTCCGGTTTGGTTTACAATCTTGCGGAAAACTATCCGTTCTCGAAGGAAAACATGTATTTTGCCAAGTTATACCGGGAAGGTTTCTTCGGAGAACTGACATACGCGGAATACGAATATGTACACGGCGGCTCCAATGTGTGTCCCAATACCAATGACCAGGTACCGGGCAACCGCCTGCATTCCTGGCGCGGCTGGCTGAACTACCACTATTACTGCACACATTCTCTGGGACCGGTCATGCAGATTACCGGACTGCGACCGGAAAAAGTCACGGCATTTCCGGAGGATGTACTGGCGATTGGCACGGTTCACGGAAAAGGCAGAAAAGTGGATGGTATTATGCCGAATCTGGGAGCCATGTGCCCCAGTCTGATCCGGATGAGCAACGGCTCCATTGTCAGAAATCTCATCGGAGGAACGGTTGCCGACAGTCATAATCAGCGTCTGTTCGGTACCCGTGCCGCTGCTCAGATTTTCCCGGAACCGGTACTGCGTGTAGGAGCTGTCGGGGAATCGCATTGGGTCCGGATTGCTCCGAAATGGGACAGTTTGGGAGAAATGGCTGAAAAATCCGGTCACGGTGGCGGCGACTTCTGGGAACTTTATTTCTTTGCCCGTGAAATCCTTACCGGAGAAAAGGCACCGTGGGACGTTTATTCCGGTGCAGACGTGACACTTGCGGGCATTCAGGCGCTGCGCAGTGCCGTTGCCGAAGGAGAACCCATGGAAATTCCGGACTTCCGTGACCCGGCAGTCCGTGACCGTTACCGCAACGACAACTGGGTTCAGAAACATATTGATGTGGACCATATATTCCCCGATGATCAGGATGTTTCCATAACCGGTGATTTTTCACCCGCCAGTGCAGAGGCAAGAAAATATTACAAACTTGTACGTGCCGCGCTGGATGCCATGAAAGTCTATGAGATGACCATTCCCGAAGATAAAATCAATACCCTGAACTTGGTACGGGAACTGCGCGATAAACTGCCGGAAGTCAATGCCATGTTTGACCGTCTCCGTAAAATCGCCGATGCCTATCCCGATTCCCTTGGCGGTATCGCTATTCGCGAGAAACTGGAACTCTGTGAGGCCGACCGTCTGAAAGATACGGAAACTTTCTCTGCGTTCCTGAATAACTTCCTGCAGCATCCCTGAATGCCGGTCAGTGACTGCCACTGAATCAGCAGCAAAACAATTTAAGAAACGAGATGAAATGAAAAAAACAAAAATTCTACAAGGCGCATGGCGTAAAGGCGGTCTGCATTCCCACACTCTTTGGTCCGACGGCAGATCCCTGCCCGAACGAGCCATCGCTGCCGTCATAAAGAATGGTTTTGATTTCTGGTGTATTTCAGAACATTGCTGTTTCCCGGATAATCCGGATGCCTGGCGTGAAGTCTGCCGCGATGAAGGTCCCTGGCCTCCGAATTTAACTGATGAAGAATTTGCAGCGGCACAGAACATTGTTCCCGGATATCCCGAGGTAAAACCATCCAACCCGTGGAAAAAACTTGCCAGATTGATGACTTTTCGTGAAATGTGCAAGGCGTTCAATAAGCCGGACAAATTTCTGCTGATTCCCGGAAGCGAATTTACTCCGTGGCTCGGCGTCTGCCCGGACGGACGGAATTACTGCGTTCATGCCAACTGGCTGAACATTCCGCAGTCTGCAGATTTGCCTCCAGTCAAATCTCCGACAGCGATGCTGGATAAATTTTATGCGGCATATCAGGAAGCTGCCGGGAAATCACGCCGGGAATCGTGTTTCATGCTCAATCATCCATTCTGGCCCTATTTCGATATCCTTTCCACGGATATGCATACACGGCCGGAAATCTTCCTCGCAGAAATCTGCAATGGCGGCCCGAATTATCCTGCGCCCGACGCCATGCCCAGCATGGAACAATGGTGGGACGGCGCCAATTCGTTCCGAATCGCAAAGGGAATGCCGTGTATCTACGGTACCGCCTCGGACGATACCCATTTCTATGATGACGACCGGGCTGCACATTGTCATGGCGGCTTGAACGGCGGATTTGTTGTCATTCATCTTCCGGGTCACATGACGGCAAACCGCATCATGCGCGCTCTGAAAAATGGTGATTTCTATGCCAGCACCGGTGTCTTTTTCGATTCGATTGTCATGGATTATGAACATGGACTCCTGAAAGTCAAGGTCCGCCGGACGTCCGGCGCAAAAAAGTGTCACATCCGGTTCAATGGCACCAAACGCGGTTTTGACCGTACGATTACCACCCGGTTTATTCCGTATGAGACAAATCATGAATTTGACCGCGATGTACCGGTTTATTCCGCAGATGTCGGACAAATCCTTGCAGAAAAGGATGGCTGGACCGCTGAATACAAACTTGCTCCGGATGATATGTATGTCCGCGCGACGGCCGTGATAGACGTTCCGCACGAACGCAGAAATGATGTTCCGGACCGTTATTATCCGAAATATCTGACAGCCTGGACACAACCGATGATTTCGGAATATCCTGTAAAATGAGACCGTAATGGACCGGATAAAACGAACGGGAGCGTATCTGTCAACTCCACAACCTGAAGTTGGTATGCGCTTCCGTTCCGGGTTCTCATTGTCGGCTTTTCTGTCTGCCGCGTCACGCTTCCGTCAAAAATGTTTTTTCAGTGTATGACGGTAGAGGAATAGCCCAGCAATGAGAGTTCCTCATCCGTCAGTTCCCGGACGGATCCAGCAGGCAAAGCGCTATCCAGCTGCAGATTGCCAATCGCAACCCGTTTCAGGAAAACGACTTGTTTGCCCACCCGTTCGCACATCCGTTTGACTTGATGGAATTTGCCTTCTGCGATTTCGATAAAAACTTTTGACGGATCGTTTCCGTCAATTTCCAATTTTGACGGTTTAGCCGTAAAATCTTTGAAGACAATACCTTTTGCAAAAACATCCACATCTTCCGGCGTAGCGGGTATGTCCAATTCCGCATAATAACGTTTATAAATATTTTTTCTCGGCGACGTCAAACAATGGTCAAAATTGCCGTCATTCGTCAGAATCAGAAGACCTTCCGTATCTTTATCTAAACGTCCGACGGGAAAAGGTTGGAAATGACGGTATTCCTCCGGAAGAAGCTCCGTCACAACCGGATCATGGGCGTCTTCCGTGGCACTCAGAACGCCTTGAGGTTTATTCAGCATGAGATAGATATATTTCCTGTAACGCACTTCCACGCCGTCCAGCAGAATAATATCGGTATTTTCATTTACTTTCACGTCCGGTGCGGAAGCAGGAAGACCGTTGACCAGAATTTTTTTCTGTCTTACAAATGTTTTGATGTCTTTTCTGCTCCAAGCAGTAGATTCCGAGAGGAATTTATCCAATCTCATGTTATTGTCTTTCTGCTTGGCAACCGGGTCGTTTATTTTTTATGACATAGCGTTCCAGGAACAGGATAAGGGCGTAGATCAGCATAGTGGAGGGGATAAGCAGGAATGCGCCCTGTAAGCCGAATTTGTCGCCCAGTACACCGATAATCCAGGTAAAGAAACCGCAACCTGGTATACCCATAGCGGAAAAAATGATAAACAGCAGTGTGGAATCCAGTTCGGGCAAACTGTTTACGCCATACACCTGAAGTGTCGGCCAAAACGGCGCAATCCCGATCCCGCAAAGGAACAGCAGACAGAACAGAGCCACGTACATCCAGGATACGGACGGAAGGAATTCCGGTTTTATGAAAGCGAGGAACAGGGACAGGACTGCGGTACCCAGCGAACAGATAATAAGGATTAACGGCAGATTTCCGCGTTTGGCTATCAAAGCGACCCCGTTTCTTCCGCAAAACATTCCGGCTGCGATGACACCGACCCCTAAACTTGCGACAAAAGCGCTGGCACCGAAAGTGAGTTCCAGATATGCTGCCGCCCAAAATGTAAGACAAAACTCAGCACCCGCCCCTACGAACATACAAAAACAGTATGTCCAGAAACGCGGGGTCTTAAAAATCAAAATACTCTTCCGAATCAACTGTACCGTATCCACCCGTTCACCGGACTCCGGATAGCGGTATCCGTCCTTTTCACGCAGGAAAAAGAGTACCGCTGTAATAAGTCCCAAAATACCGCAACCGGCGAATACAAATCGCCAGTGGACTTCTAAAGTAAGCAGTCCTCCGGCCAAGAACACACACAACAGAATACCGATGGACCAGAAGGAATGGGCTACATTTACATAACGTTCGGGATTGTCCGGATGCAAATCCTGTACAAACGGAGTTGCGATACCCTCACAAATTCCCTCACCGAATCCAGTCAGCAGAAGGAGCGGGCAAAATACCCAGTAAACCGGAGAAAACGCGCAAAGAAAAATACCGGCGCCCATGAGAAGCATACTGAGTCCCATGGTAAAACGTTTCCCTATGCGGGCGGCTATCGAACCGCAAAGCACCAGGGCTAACACCATGCCGCAACAACGGACCAGATGCAGAGCGCCGCCTTGTCCCATGCCGCCATCTGTCAGGGGAAATTGCAAATCATCTCCCATTTTGACAATGGTAAGCGGTACGGAAAGGGAACACAATGCGTAAACTGCGAATGCGGCGAACGCGGCGAAATCGTAACGGTGAAAAGAAAATCGGGTATTCATAGAAAACTCCATTGCTGAATGTTGAGCTTATAAGATACTCCCGGAAACAAAAAAATCAAATCAAACGAGATGAAATTTTCGTTTTATCCGTAACCGGGACGTAACTTCCCGGATATTTTGTCCTATGAAGCAAATGAATCAAGCAGGCATTCACGAGTGTAAAGTTTTCCTGTCGCAATTCCGGAGAGTTATTTGACAATCTCAATCCGTCAGCCACTGGGAAAGATGTTGCGCGACAAAGGCATCGTCATTCAGGTCGGGATATGCCCGGTAAACGCGGTCGATTTCCTCCGCCTGATGTTCCGAAAGCGTTTCATTTTTATCCAGGCACCATATTCCCGGCAGCAATCCCTGACGATGAAGTACTTCGTGCAAACCGGGGATACATCCTGCAAAAGCATTTGCCGCATCGAAAAAAGCGGCGTTGCAGTCGGTGATTTGTACGGCACGTGTCAGCAGGGACTGCGGAACCGGAGCCCCGTTTTCAGTGAGGGTATGCAGTTCATCCAGCAGTTCGACAGCTGTCTTTGTCCAGCAGCTCCAATGACCGAGTAAACCTCCTTTGATACGCACTTTTTTACCGCCGATATCGTATTCTGTCAGTAAATCTATAAGCAGATTATCGTCATTTCCCGTGTAGAGGGTGATATCTTCACGTCCGGAATCGACAACCGCCCGAACAACATCGAGGGTACAGTAGCGGTTGAACGGCGCAATCTTAACAGCGAGAACATTGTCTATTTTCACAAATTCACGCCAGAAGTCGTATGGCAGAATACGCCCGCCCACACTGGGCTGCAGATAAAATCCGATTAACGGCATAATCGCGGCAATTGCCCGGCAATGTTCAATCATGGTTCCAATGGAATCATTCTTGAAAGCCGCGAGGGAAAGCAGACAGGCATCGTAGCCGCAAGACTCTTCAAAGGATGCTTCTTCAGCAGCTTGTGCCGTTCTGCCACATACACCGCCGACTTTCAGAATCTTTTTTCCGCGGAAGGCAGCCCATTCATCAATAAAGTCCGCTGTCTGCTTCAGAACCGGTTTGAAAAGCCCGATTTCCGGATCGCGGATGGCAAATTGAGTGGAATGGACCCCCACGGCAATACCCCCTGCACCGGCATCAATGAAGTAACGGCATAATGCCCGCTGATATTTTGCGGCAAAAGAACGATCTTCGTTCAATGCCAGAACCTGCGCGGGAATAACCGTGCCTTTGCGAACGGAAGCGAGAAGTTCCGGGTTGATATTACATATTTTTTTCATCTTCAGAATTTCCCGTTATTCACTTCAAAATGAGTCGGCTTCCCAATGGAAATCCCACCCTGCATGATCCATTTCACCTGAAGTTCAATCATTTCATCCATGGAAATCCGCGGATAACCGAGCAGACGGAACATTTTTCCCGCGTTGTTGAGGTAACCGGCTGCGCCGCCGTTTTCATATTGAAATTTCACTTCTTTTCCCATAAGCTGTCCCATTCGTCTCGCGGTTTCTTCCACATTTACGGTTTCGGGGCCCGTTACATTCAGAATCGCGCAGGGATTATCGGCAAGTTCCAGAGAAAGCAGCGCGGCGGCTGTAACATCACCCTGCCAAATGGCATTGAAACTGCCGACACTATTGCTGACGGGACGGTTTTCCCATACAGCGCGTCCGATATCATCCAGTACACCATAGCGCAAATCTATGGAATAATTAAGGCGGAACAGCAAAAGTTTCGTCGCGTATTTCCGGGCATAAAACTGAAAAATGCGTTCTCTGCCTAAACAGGATTGGGAATACTCACCAATCGGATCCGGAGCAACATCTTCCGTACATCCGCCTTGTTCAGCTGTACGCAGCGGATAAATACAGCCGGTGGAAAAAGCAACGATCCTGCTTTCTTTGAAATATTCCGCAACGGCGGCGGGCGCAAGAATGTTCATTGCCCAGGTAAGATCTTCACTACCCGCCGTGCCGAATTTTCTGCCCGCCATGAAAATCACGTTTTTAACACGCGGAAGATGCTGCACCTGCTCACGTTCTGTCAAATCGCACGGAATTGTGATAACCCCGGCCGCATCCAGTTTCTTCCGGTCTTCAGGATTGGTAAAACGGGCAACGCCGTAAACCTTTTTTTCAACGCCTGCCAGACGAATTGCGGCTACCGCCTGCATCCCCATGCTTACCCCGATTTTTCCCGCTATCCCGAGAATAATAATGTCGCCATCCAGACGTTTCATCATGGCAACCAGCTTTTCGGGCGGCTCGGCAAGACATGCCTCAAGTTTTTCCACAGAATCAATATTTTCCGTAATAAACATTCTCGTATCCTCCTCAATGAAATAAAGTTCGCACAGAAGTTTCCCCTGTAAGCATTCCGGAATGAGTTTTTCTGAAATTCTGATGTTGTAATTTATCGTTAAAATTTCTGTTTTCAAGCAAAATCATCAAAAAAACATTTTTCCGGCATGGAGTTTTTGGGAAATTCACAGATTTCAAAACCGGACACGGTATCTGCATTTTTTTGTGCGGAGCAGCCTTGCCAAAGTCACTTTTCCGTAGGAACAACAATACCTTTGATGATGATGTTCTGGCAGAAAATAAACACAAGAAGAGTGGGAACGGCAGCGATTGCGAGGGCAGCAAAACCGACAGCCGGGGAAGCGCGCTGCTGCAGCTGATACAGATATACCATCATGGTCCACATACTCTTGTTCTGGCAGAGCAGAAACGCGAGCATGAAATTACCATAAGCGGCAGTAAAGGCGCCAAGTGCGATTACGGAAAGTATAGGAGTAGATAAGCCCATGGCGATATGCCAGAAAATCGTCCATTCGCTGGCGCCGTCAATTGCCGCGGACTCGAACAACTCTTTGGGAAGGCTGTCAAAAAAGCCTTTCAGAAGAAAGATGGAATAACCGCTTGCCATGCCGGGCAGAATCAGTGCGGCGAAAGTATTGAGCAAGCCGAAATTTTTAATGAGCAGAAATTGTGGAATACCGAGGACCATGCCGGGGAAAGCCATCGGCAGCATGAGGAACAGCAGGATTTTATAGGAAGACGCGGGTTTGTACCGTGAAAGTCCGTATGCGCAAAGGGGATTGACGAGCAGGGCTGCGAGAACGGCGAGGAAGCAGTAAATCAGGGTATTGAGGGCAGCGTTGCCGTTGGTGAAAAGGGTACTGAACACCATTTTGTAGTTTCGGGTCAGGTATTCGTTTTTGAGGAACGGAGCATTTTCTTCCAGCATATTCCATTCGTACTGTTTCACTGGCAGAGTGATTTCGGTAAAACCGGATGGCTGCAATTTCCAAGCGGCATTCAGCTGAGCGGGGGAACCGTATTTCTCACGCAGGAAATCCCGCCATGCCTGATCGTAAAGACGTGGATTATCGATTTGCAGCATATTTTCGAACTCAGGATTTGAGACGGCAGCCAGATAATCTTCCCGGATTTTTCCGGTATTTTCCGGCGGACAGGAAAGATAGACGGGAATTGTATTTTCATTTCCGGGAACAATTCCGGGTCCGTAAGTTTCTGACAGTTTATCGTAGTTGCAAGTACCATTTTCGGAATAACGTTTCAGAAGAAAGAGGCGGTAGTTTGCTGCAGCATTGCGGTGCAGACTCAAATGTTCCGGCGGCAGCGTGCGGACAAAATCCAGCCAGTCAGCGGATTGCTTCAGGTTTGTTTCTCCGGCAGGTTCTTCCGTCAAATGAAGATTTTCGAAACGGGAAATCCCATTACAGACAGCGTTATTGAAATTGGCGATGCTGCCGGCATAACGTTCTTCCAGCCATTTTCTGTAACGGATGGCAAGCGTATCCAGACGCAGTGCTTCAGCGGGTAATTCACGGTTCCAATTATTTTTAACTGCCGCCATCAGCTTATGATAATCCGCCATAAGTCGGCTGTTGTTCCTGTATTCATCCGGAAATGGTACATCCGAATATTTTCTGAATGGAGTCTCAGGACAATACCGTTCATTGAGCTGCTCCAGAGAATATTCTTTCTTCAGAAAATCAATCCACATTTTCTCCGGAACAGAATTGCCGCGAACAAAATCCTGCCAGTCTGTCCGGATAATGCCGGCAACCGGTTTGACGGCAGACAGGGGAACATCTGCGAAGGATTCGTAGCGGTAGTTTTTTCCCGGTTCACCGGAAGAATAAGTTTTGTTCAGGGCATTGATATTCCGGTATTTGTTTTGCAAGTATGCCTGCCAGGGGGCTGCTCCCAGTTCCGTATCAATACGGACGAAATCAAGATTGATTTCCTCCTTGACAAAGGCGGTCCAGGCTGTGGCGAGGGCAGGATTCGCAACGGGAACCGTTTCATCCAAAATGATATCGTGCCAGGAATTGTATTCTGTACCCAGCTTTCTGTTGACAGCTTTCAAGGTACCGCCGTATTCCGGCCGGCGCAGCATAGCCATAAACTGTCCCTCCAAATCCTCCCACAACTGGACCATGGGCGGGACATACTGACTGTATTTGAATTTCAAAACGGTAGCTAATATGCCGTGGCTGTAGTCGCCGGAACTGCGTGGGGGAAAGAAATTTTCATTCGGCAGGGAGAGTTCGTCCCATGCTTCGAATTTCGTACCGAAAGTATCGTTGATTTGCTGCAGTCTCTTTTTGCTGTCACCGGAAAACATGTCGCAGGTTTGCATGTATTCGCGGTAGTTCCGTACGGAAAGAGTGTCGATTCCCTGTTCGAAAGCCATTCCTATGCAGAACCAGTAGTGGGGACGTTCTTTTTTTTGAAGTTCCAGAAACTTTTTATAGTCGGAAATCAACCTGCCGGTTTCCCTTTCTGCGGGCGGCATAACATTATCAAATGTGGCTTCGGGTTCGCGGAACGCTGCCGCCATACGGAGCGTATTGCCGTTGTATTTTGTGTACAGGTATTTCCGGAAGAGCAGTTTTCTGCTTTCTTTTCCGTTTCCGATGTATTCCGGAATGACCGTGAAATCTTTGAAATCCACGGCACTTTTCACGGACCCGGACAACATCAGGAGCAATGGATAGACCATAGTGGCGGCGCCGATAATCAGCACGACATGGATCATGATATTCAGAAATTTGACTTTCCAGTTTTTACGTTCAACACGTCCGATAATTGACATTTTACTGTTTCCCCGTTGTCTTGAATTCCATATTGGAAAGCTGTTTCAGCTGGTAAATTGTAAAAAGCAGGGTGGTAATACCCAATATCCACGCCATGGCAATAGCCGTTCCAAAACGCAAATTCGTATATGCCTCTTTGAAAATCTGCAGTTCCGCTACATTGGTTTCCGCATTGCCGAATGTCATAATCAATATCATTCCCCCGCTTTGAGCTGCTCCGATGAAAGCGCCGACAAAGTTAATGATAATCAGGGCTTTCAGTGCGGGTAACGTCACATGCAGAATCTTCTGAAAGAAATTCGCTCCGTCAATTTCCGCAGCCTCATACATATCATCCGGAATTCCCTTCAGCGCAGCAAGATAAATCAGACAACCGGGCCCCGCGCTTGCCCAAACGGTCGGAAGAACGCAGGACAACATTGCCCACTTGGAATCTTCCAGCCAAGCTATCGGTTCAAATGTAATTCCGGAATAACCATTTTCGAAAATCCTGCCGATGGGAACAATCACGAAATTAATGGCATCGGTACACTCCTGAATCACCTGATTCATAATCCCGGCAGGACCTGACTGATAAAACAGTTTCCACATGTAAATCACTACGAGACCGCTCATAACGGCTGGCAGATAGTAGAGTGTGCGGTAAATGATTTTGCAATGAGATACCTCCTGCAGAAGAATGGCAAGAATAATAGGCGCGACAAATCCCAATCCGAGAATAAGAATCATATACCGCAACGTATTGAATACACTCCGCCACCAGTCGGCACTGAACAGGACATCCGCCAGATTGTTCATGCCGTTCCATTCCGAACCGCCCACTACCCGGTAATCCTGAAACAGCAGCATAGACCCGGAAAACATGGGATAATAAACCCAGATAAGAATACTCAACAGGGCGGGCAGCATAATGAGATATCCCATGGCATTTTTCCGGAACTGCCATCCCTTCCGTTTCCCGGAAAAACTGTCTTTGGGAGAAAAAATCAGCCAGATGCGGTACAGTGCATAACAGAAGAATCCGCAGATAAAAATGGCGACTACGACAGCCCAGGAGTTTCTTCTGGCACGTTCTTCCGGAGAAAGCCTGCCGATCATTTGTTCCGTTGTTTTATCCGATGATTTTTTCAACAGTTGCTGCAGCACGGAAAGCCGCTGTTCAGTATCGTCCGGAAGTTCGTTGTTACGTGCCAGTTGAAGTGCCTGATTGATGGGTTCTGTCATGAAGGTATAGACCATCTGACAATTTCTGCCGTACGGTTCCGGTTTTCCATTTTCCACCGCAGTATTGAAAATATCCTGCAATCCCTCGGGGAAGTACTTCAGGTATTCCGTGTAACCGAACTCCCGGAGCCACTTCGGACTCAGGGAACGTCCCATACCGTTTTCAACCAGTACATCGGCCCGGATCTGCATTGCCTCGCGGGAGTTCATGAATTTTACATACGCCCAGGCGGCTTCCCGGATCTCCTGTGCGGAACACCACTCGCCGTTACTGTTTTTTCTGCTTTCAATACCGGAAAAAATACCGACCATAACGGCATTCAGTTCCGTACCGGATTTTTCCCCCTTGTTCATCGGCGGAAAAGGTCCAATGCCGATCAGACTCATATCGGTATCTCCGCCCATCCTCTGACTGTCCAGATATTCCACCTTCATGCCGATACGCCCTTCTCCCCATAGGTTCCGCGTCTGATTTGTGCCGTCACCCGCCGAAAGAACCGTATATCCCCGTTGCTTTTTATGCTCCGGATCCAACCATTCTTCCGTGGAAAGCCGGACGTAGAAATCCAGTGCTTTGGCCGCCTCGGGTGTGCCGTAATCTGCTTTCCAGTTGCCTTCCCCATCGGGAATAACGGCATCCCCGCCCGCTGACCAGAGAAACGCCATATAGTCCCATGACATCTGCTGACCATTGGTCAGGTGAAAACCGTAACGTTCCCGCGCCGGGTCGGAAAGACGTTTCGCATAATCAATAAGTTCAGCCCAGTCTTCCGGTGGTCTTTCCGGATCCAATCCGGCTTCTTGAAACAAATCTTTTCTCCACATCAATACTCGGACCGCAAGGTTACCCGGTAATCCCCAGATATGCTCTCCGGCAGAATAACCGTCAATTGCCGGTCCGAGACGGTTGATTACCGGACGGATGGGTTTTTCGGTATTGTCAAGATACCCTGCCGCCCCCTTGGGAAAATCTTCTTTGTCGCGCTCCATAAATACATCTAAAGGATACAGAAAATTCTGCTGAATGTAGGAATCCGACATACGGAAATTAATGTAACCGAACACATCCGGCGCATTGCCGCCGGCAATCGCAAGCATAATCCTGGACTCGTCCTGTATCCCCGCTATACTGATCCCGGAAAACGCCGTCACGTCAATATACGGATATTTCTTCAAAAATGCCTGAAACAACGCCTGGGAAACTTTACTGTACGGATCCGTTTTCTTCGGGTCCGGGATGTCTGTTATCCGCAATGGAATGCGTTTGTGACCGCGAACCTTTTCAGGCGCCTCATCCGCAGACGGCAGTGGCACCGCCGCTATCCCTTTTGATTTCGAAACAAAAAACTCAGGTTCACCATTCCGGGCATCCGAACGCAGAAAAATAAAGGCAAACACTCCCGTCAGCAAAACGATTACCGCAACGGCAATCCAGACGAGCACCCGCAATGCAGGGTGTTTTTTTTCAGAAACGGAACTTGACATTTTTACATAAGATGTTGAATTATTTCAAAATATGTTTTCACTGCAAGTCAATACTATAACCTGAAAATGAACATTCTCAAGTACTTTTTTGAAAAAATATGCAGATATCCCGTATCTTTTTGGAATCCGCCCCGCGTGACGGACAACAAAACCTCTTAAATTCCAACGGATTCGCACAATTCCCGGTTCTTACGCCAGCAGAGTCTTGTCCGTTTCAAATATCTTTTCCGAGGTCTTTTCGCTGAAGGCACCCTGTGCTGACAGCCGGTCGTACTCTTCACTGCCGTCATCCCCGAATTTCAGCGAGACTTTATCCTCA
>CALCCZ010000161.1 GCA_937900075.1 uncultured Lentisphaeria bacterium | reverse complement strand
AAATCGCTTCGGATCATAAACTCCGTTTTTTTCAAATCTGGTGGCACGGGTTGCCGCACGAATGGCACGGGCAATACCATTGAATGGTTCGCCCGGCAGAGATACAAATGCTAACTGTTTGCCGATTTCAATGGCGGTCAAACGTCCGGTGTGCGACGGAACACTCTTCTCACGGCAATCGATTACACGCTGAGCGAAGTACCGAAGAGCAGCAGGCACTTTATTCGCCAAGTCCTGACTTTCGAAGTCGCCTTCTTTCTTGATATCCGGAACCGTTGCCAACGTGTGTTTCGCTTCCGCAAGCTCCTCATCGGTGATTTGTCTGTGCGGAATAACTACGGTGCGGTTATGAACAGTAATTTCCGCGTCATCCACTTTCTCCAGCTTGTCCAGAGCATCCAGTACAATGGCAGCATAGCCACGCCCGATACGTGTGGCTTCCGCATACGAAGACTGGTTGATCTTCTGATGAAAATCAAAATGATTAATATCCCCGGAGGCGTCATCCACAACAAGTACCGGCAAACTGCTCTTCAGACTATGCTGGATTTCCTGAACGAAACGTCCGTACCAGTCGGCAGAAACCAGATTTCCTCCGATGGTATCGCCATGATTGGCAATATTGCAGATCAGCGCAGTCGTTCGCCCGCCCTGAATGACCTTCAATATGCCGATTGTACGGTCATAATCACATTCCGGCTTGTCAATATCGGGATTGCACCAGCCCGGATTGGTTACAATAGTACCGTTCTTCATCCAGTAACGCCGCACAAAACCATACGGATTGTTGTAAACACTCCCGACTTCCAGAGTTCCCGGAAGAAGATTCAGGAGTGCGCGTTCCAACGCCCGTATACCGGCAGAAACGGTATTCTCAAACGCCAGGGCAGTACGTTCATCCCATTTCTCGCGTTTTTCGGTAAAACGGCTTCCTGTATGGGTATGCGTTGCGGAAATAATGAAATTCTCATGTATTTTTCTGCCGAATTTCGCAGTAATACGACTTTCCAGTTCATCAAACATCGCCTGCGTAATGGAACAAAGGTCAAATGTCATGAACCCGAACACGGTTTCACCTGAACGGACAGCAATGACTTTCACATACAGGTCGTCATACATTCCTTCATTCAACCGGACATTGAAGTAACCGGCCAGATCAACTCCGGCAGGCGGCGTAATAATTTCCTGAGCATAACCGATTTCAAACATAATTCATACTCCTTGATGTTGATTTTTTTGCTCACAGAACATAATGTACCATAAAATCATATTTTTTCAAGAAAAAAGAGTATACAGACTGCCTCATTTCCCGGAATCAATCAGATATTTCCGCGTGCGCCATCTGCCTGTCAGATAATAAACACCGCCAATCACAAAAGGAGTCAGCCCGGCAAGCGCATTTCCGTACCAGAATCCGTATACGCCGCAAGCAAAGGTCACACCTAACAACAGGGAAAGTCCGATTCGGATAATGACACCATCGAACATGGCGACTGCCAGATTCAATTTGAAGTTGCCGGACCCGTTGATAAGCGAAAACATCGGAGGCCGCAAAGCACTTCCGGCATAAAGTACCAAGGCGACACCGATGTAATTCGCCACAGCATAAGCCAGCAGTTCCGGATCCGATGTAAAAATACCGAAAACATATTCCGGAAAGATTACCGTTACTATCCCCATCAGAAGAGACGCCGTAACATTGATTATCAGCGATGACCGCAGTATTTCCGGAACGCGGTCGTATTTCTCCGCTCCAATACACTGTCCGATCATGGAACTGCCAGCCGCAGCCAGCGCATGATTGAGCACATTCACGATCTGACTGACCTTCGAACCAATACCGGTCATCGCAGCAACCATCACCCCGTAACTGTTAATCCAGGCATTCACAAACAACATCGAAAAACTAACGGATGCACTTTGAATAACCATCGGTATCCCCAATTTCAAAAGCATACTCATGGAATCCCGGTCTATCAGAAAATCCCTCGGCCGGAACTGAAAACCGAACTCCATTCGGCGACGATAAAGAAAAATCAACGCCAAAATAAAACTCAAAGCCTGACTCAAAACAGTTGCCAACGCCACCTCAAATACGGCTCCGTCAAAAACAACCACAAAAATCAGGTCAAGTACAACGTTCAGCAGTGTGGCTACCGCTACAAACAGAAAAGGATGACGGGAATCCCCCATACCACGAAGTACCGCACTGACCACATTGTAACCGTAAATGAAAACCAACCCGCTGGAACAGACTGTCACGTAGGAAAGCGTATATTCAGCCGCTTCCGGAGGCGTGTTCATCCAGCGTAAAATCGTCTCACGGAAAATCAGACAAGCCACTCCCATTACAACGGAAGAAACAAACAGCGAAGTAAACAGCGTACCGATAAAACGAGAAGTCCGTTCAAAAAGCTTTGCGCCAGTCAGCTGCGATATGATAACCTGACCCGCATTGGAAAATCCCATAGCAATGAACATCATGAAATGCAGAATCTCACCACCGATAGAAACCGCCCCCAGTCCTTCCGTCCCGATAAAATGTCCTACAATCACCATATCCGCTGTATTATAGAGCATTTGCAGTAATCCGGACAACAGCAATGGCAAAGCAAATGTCACAAGCGTTTTCGTGACATTGCCCGTTGTCAGATCCCATACTATCCGTTTGTTCGATTTCATGATTTTCCCGTTCTTCCAAAAGATATAACAGACGTTTAATATACACCGTTCCGGAGGAAATACAAAAAATTTCAGACGTCAGTCTCAAAAAACGGACTTCTTACATTTATGTTTATCTTTGGTGATTGCTATAGTTTTTTACACCGGCCTTTTTTACGATTTTTACACCGGCCATATTTTTGTGCTTGTTTCACTGTTTTGCACCGGCCTTTTTTTCGTTTTTTGCACCGGCTCTGTTTTTGAGTTCGTTTCTGTTTTTTGCACCGGCCTTTTTTTCGTTTTTTTCACCGGCCTTTTTTCACCGGTCTTTTTTACTGCTCGGTAAAGTATCGTTACAAACCGATGCGGATCGGCATGAAACTCCGGTTTCGGAAGTCCGGCACGAAGACAGGATTCGATTATGTCGGTGGTCCCGGATCCGGCCTTCTCAGCGTACTGCGCAAGGAAGAACGGATCAGCGATTAGCGGATTGACCGGATAGGACTCATGGATTTCGGAAAGGTTCTTGATTGTCAGTGCGGGAGTCAGCGGACTGGGGCTCAGGATTTCCAATCTGTCAGAAAAGAGCATCACCTGAACGCTGGCGTTGTTGGTATAGTCCCGGTGGCAAACTGCGTTTACGATAGCCTCGCGAATGACCTCCGGAGGAATTTCGTAAGTGACAGGAGCCTGATTGGAAATGTCACGAACCCCCACGGTGCGGTCGAGCTTGGATAAAACAAAGTCCACCGCCTGGTCAATCATGTCGAAAAGGTTGCCGTGATAAATCTGATAAGAAGGAATTGGTTTATGAGGCATGGTCCCGTGATAATGCATACACTTGACTTCGCTGGTCAGCATGAATTCCTGCGGGTCCTTGGCGAAAAGCAGCACTCCGGCGTTGGTAATCTGTCCGTCATGCAGCAGATGGAGTTTCTGCAGCACAGTCTCCGCAGTGGCATCAACGGGAATCCGCCAGTTCCGGGCCGTAACAGCCTTCCCGATGAACCAGTGGATTTTCGCGGGGTCGATATCATCAAGCGTGACCCGTTCGCAGGTTGAAGCATCAAAGGGCAGTTGCCTATATGCCTGTTCTGCAGCAAGGATCCGGTCGAGACTGGCGTAAACATTGGTCAGTAGATCGTCCCATTCATCAAAACGACGATAGATTAGTTCCGCTGGAATTTTCTTCAGAAAGGCCTGCTCTTTCGGATCCCGTCTGGAATCATCGCCTTCCTTGATGAAAATAAGCCGCTGAAGGCCAACACGGGTGGCTTCGTCAAACTCCCGTTCTGTGGGCGAAATGCCCTCTGCATCCTGTGAACCATACTTGTCACCGATAAAGCCCGATATAAATATCCGACCGTTTCACCTCGCCGAGATAGACCTCATTCGCCTTCTGATCCGCTGCGGGGATATCTTTTTCAACACTGAAAAAGCGGGAAAGTGTGGGATGTGCCTCAATGTATTTCTTCAGTCCGGCACGTTCTTTGACAAACTCGCTTTGAACACTGCTGATAAAAATTCTCTGTTTCACGTGTCACCTCAGATCAATTTCAACTCAATAATGCGGTTCTTGAAAATGTAATGGACGTTGCTCATGGCACGGTCATCACCTGGAACACTTTCGTTTAGAACGATAGTTCCGGGGTGAAGTCCGACTTTTTTTCCAATTTATCCTCAGAAAAGCACTCTGGAAAAAAACTGCCGTCAGCCGTTTTCTGTTCGCTACTTCCAAATTTATGGAATACCCGCCCATTACATTGTCGTTCATACGTCAATCTTTCTTCTCTGTTCCGGTAAAGTTTCAAAGCTGTTATTTTCCCGTTTCTTCCATATTCTTTCAGGTCTTTGCTCAGTCAGCTTGAAGCCATGGGAAATATATCATAGTTTTTCTTTGTTTTCAAGCACATTTTCTTAAAATTAAAACCGGGCTCTGGATTTTACACAACTGTCATTTTCCATAGAAAACACATACGACTGTAAAAACGAACGTGCGTTTGCCTTGGCAATTGACACACTTGAAAAAAATGGTCCGGAAGGCAGTATGTATCACATTTCCGGGGCTTGTTTTTTTTACATTTCATGCTATCTTACGTTTAGAATTATATTCCGGGTACTACATTTTACACAAGGAGCGCAACTGTATGCTGAAAGTCAAATTCTTCATTCCGATGCTTTTCTCCGTGCTTGTTATGTTTGGCTGTACGGGAGTTCCTTCAGGAACACAAGGGGACAGCAATGAGGAAGCAAAAGATTCCTACGATATTCTCGTTTTTGGCGATACTCATTTCGATTCGCCGGATGTCCGCACAAATACGGAGAAACTTTCCGGCGGAAGAAAAAAAGAAATGCAGAGAAATTTTGAGGTTTGGCAAGAACGAATGTCGGCAATGCTGAAAGCTGCGGGCGAACGTTCAAAACACAATATCGCATTCGCAGTACAGCTTGGCGACCTGATTCAGGGCGACTGCGGTTCAAAAAAGCTCCAGACAAAATCCTATCAAGAGGCTCTGCAACACTTCACAGATGAATTGAAAGTACCCTTTTATTGTGTCAAGGGGAATCACGATATCCGCGGTCACGGAGCAGCCAACGCATACAAAGACTACATGCTACCGTGGCTGCAGAAATCTTTCGGGCAGGAAACCTGGCACAATACCGCGAACCACTACCTGAAATACGGGAATGACCTTTTTATTTTCTTTGACAGTCTCCAGCAGGATTCTCTCTTCGTCAAGGAAGTTCTGGACAAGTATCCCGATGTCCGTCATGTATTTTTTCTTACGCACTTGCCACTGCTGCCCTGCTCCTTTTCCCAACCGGACTGGATTGTATTCGGGAATGCCAAAATGGCGGAAAAACGCAGACAGCTTTTACAGATGCTGGCGGAAAAAGATACCATTGTTCTGGCAGCACATATTCACAGAACCGCACTTTTTCAGTATGAATTTCCCAAAGGGAAAATAGTCCAACAAACTTTTTTCAGCATGCCGGAAAAAAGCGTACCTGAGTCCATTGACACACTATTTGAACCGGACGGAGGAAAATTTTTCTCCGATAGCTACTGCAAGAGTAGTGTTATAAAAAAATCAAATGCTATAATTCCGGACTTTAAAGAGTTCTGCCGGAATTTTACAATATACAAAGGTGTTGCGGGATTTTATGTGCTTCATGTCAGTGAAAAAAGCATCACTGTTGATTTCTATATCGGCGACTATAGTAAACCCGTAAAAACGATACGCTTAAGATGAAAATACGATATAAAAAATTATTCCGGTCGTGTTATTCTGTTATTCCCCGCACGCATTTCCCAATATTATCTTCGAGGTAAAATGATGTCTGAAATTGCTGTATTGCTCCCCTGCTTCAATGAAGAATTGACCATCGCAAAGGTCATACGTGATTTCCGCCAGGTTCTGCCGGAAGCGAAAATCTATGTTTATGACAACAACAGTACTGACCGCAGTGTGGAATTGGCTACTGCTGAAAATGCAATCATCCGGAAAGTTTCACGCCAGGGAAAAGGGTTCGTTGTACGCCAAATGTTTCAGGATATTGATGCGGATTGTTACATTCTGGTTGATTCCGATGACACTTATCCTGCCGAAGATGCCCGCAAACTGATGGAACCAGTCCTTTCCGGCGAAGCGGATATGGTCTGCGGAGATCGTTTGTCCACTACTTATTTTGAAAAGAACCAGCGTAAATTTCATAATTTCGGAAACAAATTAGTCTGTACACTGATCCGGTTGTTCTTCCGGAAAAAGGTGGTAGATGTCATGACCGGATATCGTGTTTTCAGCCGCAGATTCGTCAAAAATTATCCCGTCCTCTGTTCCGGCTTCGAATTGGAAACGGAAATGACGGTTTTTACCCTTGACCTCAGACTGAACCTTATTGAGATCCCGATAAACTACCGGAACCGGCCGGAAGGCAGCCACTCGAAACTGCATACGTTCCGCGATGGATTCAATGTTCTCAAGACAATCTTTCTGATGCTGAAAAATTATCGCCCGCTCTTTACCTTCGGGATTCTCGGGCTGCTGCAACTTGCAGTCGCTGCCGGCTTCTTCATTCCCGTCTTTCTTGATTTCCTTCAAACCGGACTTGTAAAACGCTTTCCCACGCTGATTTGTTCCGTTTTCCTGGCGGGATCCGGTCTGCTGTTTATTTTCTGCGGAATGATTCTGCAAACCGTTAAATATTATTTTGACCGTTCCCTGGAATTGTCGCTGAAACGCTGACTATCATAAATTCATGGTTCGGCATTAGCGGATCCGCAATCCTCAAACTCCGTTTCAGCGGGATCGTCATTTTCTGGTTCCGTTTCGGAAATTCCATCCTTCAGTCCGGAATTATCCACAACAAGAACACATTCCCCTTTCCAGGTGCGCTGGGCGGTCACTTTTACAATATCACTGACTTTCCCGCGCAGAATCTCTTCGTGAACCTTCGTAGCTTCGCGAGTAAGGGCAATTTGTGTATCATTTCCGAAATATTCCTGAATTTCACACAGCAGTTTGCGTATGCGGTAGGGCGACTCGAAAATAACTGCTGTCTGCGGCAAACGTGACATTTTTTTCAGGGCTGCGGAACGACGTCCGCTTTTCACGGGCAGAAAACCGTAGAAGGTAAATTGGTCGGAGGGTAAAGCGCTGGCGGCAACGGAAAAAGTCAAAGCGGAAACCCCGGGAATGATAACGGGATTGATACCTGCTGCGACAGCACTCCTCATGAGGAGGAAACCGGGATCGGCAATACACGGCATTCCGGCATCACTGACCATAGCCACGTTAGCACCCTGAAGAACCTGATTCAGCAGTTCCGGCGTTTTTCCGTGTTCATTGAAGATATGATAGGAAACCAGACGCTTGGATATACCGAAATGATCCAGAAGAATTTTCGTTCTGCGCGTATCTTCCGCATAAACAACATCCGCTTCTTTCAAAATGCGCAACGCACGAAGCGTAATATCTTCCAGATTGCCAATCGGAGTGGCAACAAGATAAAGAGTGCCGGACATAATAAAAAAAAGATCAAAGTTTACCGGCAAAAAAGTCGGCTTTGTATTTTTCCAGAAGGAGACCTACCTGATCCAAATTTATGGGCGTATAGCCGGCCTGTTCCAGAGAGGCACAGAATTCCAGCCAGTCATGGTGATTCCATTCCCCGTTGTGTGCGCGTACAAAGTCCTGCGGAAGAGTGGATCTCTGCAAACGCGTAAGATTCATTTCGACATTCGATGGCATGTTTTTTACCTCGTTTCAGTGGAGCAACAATTATTTAGGATGTTTAATATACACCAAAAAACAAAAAATGCAAATTGATATTACAAAAAACCGAAAAAAGAGCAAAAACGGGCGTGTGATTGCACAATCGCCGACAAAATATTGTCAAAAAAAAGAAAAAAAGAGATTGACAAAGTAGTGGTCAAGGAGTAAATTATCTGTGATAACAAAACAATAACCAATGGAACTAATTATGCTGTTAAACGATAAATACGCTAAATCCATCCTGAATGTCCTTTACAATACCGGACCTCTGACCCGTAAACAGATCAATAAACTGCTCAAAATGCGTCTGAACTCTTTGGTTGATATCTGCAATCAGCTCGTCAAAGAGGAATATATCCTTCATCAGGATGCCTGCAAAACACGGAACATTCCTTTGATGCTGAATCCCAAACGGTTCGCAGCCATTGGTGCCGAACATACAAAAGACCTTCTTCGCTGCATCCTTTTAGATGTACGCGGCGAGAAAATTTCAGCAGCAACCTTCCCGCTCAATCCCCTGCTCGGCGGGCAGGAACGCCTTTCCCGAATCGTGGAATTGCTGACAAAATTCCGTCAGCTCCAGCAGGATTGTGAAATATGCGCATTGGGATTTGCAGATGTCGGAATTGTCAATACGGAAATGGGAACTGGTGTTTATTCCGTACATGTACCGGATTGGGAAAACATTCCGGTACGGAAAGTATTAGAACAGGAAATCGGGCTTTTCACAAGCATAGTGGACCGTTCCGGAGCCAGTGCTCTTGATTATCTGCGCACCAATCCGGACAATGAAAAGGTCAAAAATTCGCTCCAGATATTTGTGGGAAACGGCATCGGGGCATCCATTCTGCAAAATGGACGTTACTGGGGCGCGGATACGCCCTCATCCTGTCAATTGGGACACACAATCGCTGTCCCGGATGGTGAATTGTGCCACTGCGGGAATCGCGGTTGTGTGGAAACGCTTGCGACCATACCGGCAGTGCTGCATCGCATTGATGCATTATCAAAGGGAAAAATCAAGGACAAGGAAATATTCCTGCGGAAAGTATCGGATGGCGACAGGCTATGTGAACTCGTTTTGCGGGAAGCAGGCATGGCACTTGGAGTAGCGATTTCCAATGTCGTCACGTTCACAGCAATCACGAATGTCACGATCCGCAGTGAACTGTGCAAGTACAGTACAGTATTTTTTGATGCCATACGGGAAACGGTTGCCAAAAACGTTATTTATCCGTTCAGCAGAAATGTGCAGATCAGTGTCAGTACACAAGATGAAGATTGTTCCGCCATGGGTGCCGCATTCTACGCCCAGCAGAACTATTTTTCCATAGATAAAGGTTTCAAAGTTTTCAAATAAAAAATTTTTCCATACGAAAGGAAATTATCATGGGAATTATTGAACGTTTCAGATTGGATGACAAAAAAGCATTGGTCACCGGCGCAGGCAGAGGCTTGGGAAGAGGCTTCGCAACTGCCTTGGCGGAAGCCGGAGCGGATGTCGCGGTCATTGATATTATTCAGGAAAATGCGGAACGCACGGCACAACAGATAGCCGCATCAACCGGACGCAAAACCATTGCAATTACCTGCGACATCACAAAACCAGAGGAAGTGAAAGCTGCTATTGACAAAGTCGTGGCTGAGTTCGGGCGTCTGGATATCGCCGTCAACAATGCGGGTATTTCCATTCCTATTAAGGGAATGCTCGATGTAACGGCAAAAGAGTGGGAAGCGCAAATGGCGGTCAATCTGAACGGAACATGGAACTGTCTGCGCGAAGAGGGACGGGTCATGATACCGAACGGATATGGAAAAATCATCAATATCGGTTCCATCTGCGGACATGTCATCTGGCCCGACCCGCAACCCCAGCTGCCTTACAGCGTATCTAAAGCGGCGGTCATTCAGATGACACGCGCGGCAGCAGCGGAATATATCAAGCACGGAATTCGGGTGAACAGTATCAGTCCCGGCGTAACCAAGGTCGATGATCTTTTCCCCGAAGTCATTGAAATGTTCTTCAAAACCGCTCCGATTGACCGAACGGGAACACCGGCTGACCATCAGGGCGCGGTTATTTTCCTCGCCAGCGAGGTTTCCGATTTCATGGTCGGACAGGATATCGTCATTGACGGAGGATACTCCATCATGTAACCGGATGCAAGAAAATAATTCTCCGAAGAAAATTCAAACTTCTGCAGTTTTATTTCCAACTTGAATTATTTTCCCCAAACCGTTCGAAACCGGATAATTATCGGCAGAAAAACAAAAAATTGTCTTTCAGACTGATTCATCATAAAAATTCAACTTTTTTATCCCGAAAGGAAAACAACAAATGGAATTCGCAGACTGTACGGCACTCGCGAAAACAGTACGTCTGGATTGCCTGAAAATGGTCTTCGACGGCAAAAGCGGTCATATCGGCAGCATGCTGTCTTGCGCGGAGATTCTGGCGGTCCTTTACAAAAAAATTCTCAAGGTCAGCCCCGCAGACCCGAAAAACCCCGAACGCGACCGCCTTATCTTCAGTAAGGGACATGGTGGAGCCGCGCTTTTCGCCACCCTCGCGGAATTAGGATACTTCCCGCGCGAATGGCTCAACACCTATTATCAGGACGATGGAAAACTCTCCGGTCACATCTCTCACCACGTACCAGGAGTGGAGTTTTCCACCGGTTCGCTCGGACACGGACTTCCTGTCGCGGCCGGCATGGCGCTTTACAATAAAAACAGTGGCAAAAACCGCAGAATTTTCTGTATCACCAGCGATGGCGACCTGGACGAAGGATCCACCTGGGAAGCTATCATGCTCGCGGGACAGCATAAATTCAACAACCTTTGCATGATTGTAGATTACAACCGTCTTCAGGCGCTCGGCCGCTCACAAAATATCATCAATCTGGAAGATTTAGATGAAAAACTCCGCCTCTTCCACTGGGATACCATTGTCGTACGCAATGGTCACTGCTGCGAAGAAATCTATGACGCACTCAAAAATTTCCCCGGCACGGACAAACCTCTCGCAGTTATCTGCAAAACCGTTAAAGGGAAAGGCGTCTCCTTCATGGAAGACGATTATCGCTGGCACTACGGGCCATTGACCGAAGAACTTTACAAAAAAGCTGTCATTGAAGTGGAGTCTGCAAAATGAGAAAAGCATTTAATGAAGAATTACTCAAAGCCGCCGCTCAGGATGAACGCATTCACATGATCCTCGCGGATATCGGATACGGCGAAATCGAACCTTTCGCCAACGCTTTCCCCAAACGCTTCATCAACTGCGGCGTTGCCGAGCAGAATATGACCGGCGTTGCCTGCGGTGTCGCCATGGAAGGCAATATCGCCATTACCTACTCTATCGCAAACTTCCCTACCCTGAGATGCCTGGAACAAATCCGCAACGATGTCTGCTATCACAATGCAAATGTCAAAATCGTCATCATCGGCGGCGGTATGGCTTACGGTCCCTTAGGGGTTTCACACCACTCCACGGAAGACCTGGCGATTATGCGCGCTCTCCCGAATATGAAAGTCATTGCCCCTTGCGATATCAATGAGGCAAGATCCGCCGTCTGGGCTATGCTCGCTTACAACGGACCCGTATATTACCGGTGCGGCTACAAAAAAGAAAAAGACATCCATCCCGGCCCCGTCAATTTTGAAATCGGAAAAGCCATCAAAATCAAACCCGGAAAAGATGCCACAATCATGTTCACCGGAACCATCGGATACAACTGCAAAATCGCTGCAGAAGAACTCGCTAAAGAGGGTATTGATGTCTCTCTCGTCTCCATGCATACCGTAAAACCCGTTGACACCGCTGCGGTCATCGAAGCCGCAACTCAAACCGGCGGGATTCTTACCGTGGAAGAACACAATATCTGCGGCGGACTCGGCAGTGCCGTGGCGGAAGCCATTATGGACAATGGTGTCGGAAACTGCAAATTCCACCGTATCGCCCTCCCCGATGTCAATGTCTCACTCATCGGTTCTCAGGATTGGCTCCGCGACCAGTATCACATGGGCGTCAAGGATATCATGGATGCAGTAAAACGGATGATTGCAAAATGAAAAGACTCCTGAATAAAATCGTTATCATCACCGGCGGGGCTGGCGGAATCGGTTCCGCTGCAGCAAAAATCTTCGCCGCAGAAGGCGCCGTAACTGTCATTGCCGACTTAAACGATAAGGCAGGTTCCGCCCTCGCTGACGAAATCAATGCTGCAGGCGGCAAATGTCATTTCATTTCCTGCAACGTGGCAGACAGTGCTTCCGTACAGAACGTTATCGCGTTCTGCAAAAATACGCTTGGCGGCCTTGATGTCATCTACAACAATGCCGGTGTCTATCTGGCTAACCGCGACGGACGCATTACCGACATTGCGGAAGATATCTGGGAAAAGGTCATTGCCATCAATCTCAGAAGTGTTTTCCTCTTCTGCAAATATGGTATCCCTGTCTTAATCGAACAAAATCGCGGCGGCTCGATTATCAATACCGCATCCAGCGCAGGTATGATCGGTATCCCGAACTGTGATGCTTATACCGCCACAAAAGGCGCTATCGTCCAGCTCACAAAATCGCTTGCCGCTGAATACGGCAGATACAATATCCGGACAAACTGTATCTCCCCGGCTGCCATCATGACACCTATGGTCCGTGAGAGCAATCCGCCCGATTGCGATGCTTTCGATGAAAACGCCTTCCTCAATCTCCGTACCCCGCTCCGCCGCTACGGGACCCCGGAAGAAATCGGAAATATCGCCCTCTTCCTCGCTTCTCCCGAAGCAAGCTACCTCAATGGCGCCATCATCGCCGCGGATGGCGGAATTACCATTAATGGCGACCTCTCAAAGGTCAAGCCCTCCTGATTTTTCGGTACAAAATCATCCTCCTTTCGTCCGCACAACACACGGACGAAGGGAGTTTTTTATTCCCGGATTCGCGGATATTCCCATATCTTTTTGTAATCTCTCAGGGAAACGGACAGGAACATTTCCAATCTGCTTTCGGTGACAAGCTACATTCTTTCACGCTGAAAAAGAAGAGAAAAATCCCCAGTTTTGGGAAAAATATGGGAATTCTGCGGAATATTTCATGATTTTCCGGCAATGTTCCTCTTTTTTCGTTTGAAAAGTTTCATACCGACATCTACATTCAATAGCGACGAGCGACAATAATCCCCCATTGGTACAAATAACAAAAAAACAACACTCGCAGAGGAGGAATTTGCCAAGAACAACAAACTTTTTGCTTTGGCACTGCTTGTCGGGCTGTTCTCATTGCAAGGATGCGGAACAGCGGAAACCACTGATGAAATTCCCGCGGTAACCGGATTCCGGTTGTCGGAATACCTGGGCGACTGGTATGAAATCGCGCGTTTACCGCACAAATTCGAACGCGGCTTAATGGAAGTTCAGGCTTCCTATACGTTGCGTCCGGACGGGAAGGTTCAAGTTGTGAATTCCGGTATCAAAGAAGGAACAGCAAAAACCATCACCGGAATCGCGAAATTCAAGGACAAGGAAACAACGGGCTGTCTACGCGTCAGTTTTTTCCGTCCGTTCTATGGTGACTACAAAATCATCTATCTGGATCCGGGATACAGTCTTTCCATTGTGACATCCTCCACAAAAGACTATCTCTGGATTCTCGCCCGCACGAAAAAACTGACCCCGGATAAAATGGAGTTCTGCCTGAAAAAAATCCGTGACTGGAATTTCGATGTTGCGAAATTGGAATATCCAGCCCAATCGGATTGATGAAAACACATGTCTGCAAGCCTTTCTTTACCATAAACCATCCAACAAAATGAGGTGACTTATGAACAGAAACAAAATTCTCAAGTGTAATGTTTGCGGCTTGACTCTTGAAATCATTGCCGAATCCAATGAGTCCATTCCTGTTTGCTGCGGAGAACCCATGAAAATTTTGCCGGAACAAACAGCGGAATTCAAGTTTGAAAAACATGTGCCATACCCCGTTGCCCTGCCGGATGGAACAACTCAGGTCACAGTCGGGAAGGAAATGGCGCATCCCATGCTTGAAACACACCATATTGAGTGGATAGAAATCATCAATGGCGATTACGTCAACCGCAAATATCTGAAACCGGGCGACGCACCGGAAGCCGTGTTCTATGTTCCCCTGAAAAGCGGACTTATCATCCGTGAATACTGCAATCTGCACGGGCTCTGGGTTTTCAAGGTTCCGTAATACACAATCTTAGGGGAAACATTCGGGGACCTTGCATTTTTACGCAGGGTCCCCTTTTTTGTGTAAAAAAGGCTTCAGAGTGCATCAGCGGAAGATGCGTTTTTTCAGATTGACGACCCAATTCCATCCTTTTTTGAGCCAGTTTCCGGAAGATTTCTCCGTTTCTGTTTCAGGAGTGGAAGACAAGACAGATTCCGACTCACCGAGTTGAACCTTCACATTCAAGTCGGTTACCTCAAGAACAGTGAACCATACCGGCAGACGGGAACAATCCTGTTTTTCCCAGTTGATGGCGTTTTCACGGTATTGTTTGAGCAATCTGGGATTCTCTACGGACTTGACGGCAGCCGTCAGCCATTCGGAAAATTCATTTTTGAAAAACTGACCGATATCCGAAGCGGAAATCTGTCTTCCGGCGGAGTTTCGGGCCCAGGCGAAAAAATCATGTCTGTGAAAGAGGAGATCGAGTTTTCCCTTGATTCTGGCGGACTTGATTTGTATTTTCTGACTTCCGGAGGGAACATTTTCCAGATCAAAAAACCATTCTCCGCATTTTATGAAAAAATAAAAGTCTTTCTTTTTACCCTTCCCCATAAAAGGAAACAGGTTGTTCATAAAACGGAACGGGCGCTTGACAGTCTGAAAAAAGCGATGCAGCATTTTCTTACGGGAATCCGTTTGCGTGTTCATTTTTATGAGTCGGCAGGCATTATCTTTCCGGACGACCTTGAAAAGTGAATTCTCATCAAAGTCATCCAGCTGCGACAGTTCGTTGATTTCGCAGAAAATAATATCGTCCTGAGTTTGTGTATCTGTCAATTCCTGCATAATGGAATCCTGATATTGCAGTCCGGAGACTGGCGGAGATGTTGTATTTTTGTTCATTCAGTCAAATTTGTTTGCTATATTGGATGTGAGATTGTTGATTAAAAATTGCATGGTCTTTGATAAAACGATTAAAGAGGCAGCACCTAAGAACCCCCAATCAAAATGAAAATTTCCGGAGTGGATTTTTTCTCTGAGGGGCTCCGTAATAAAGAAAGACAGCAGGGCAACTATAAATACAAAACTGCAACCGGAGAGAACAGTCAGAAATTTACAGAATTTACGTTTGGATTTCAGTTTGTGCCACAGTTTTGCCAGTCCTTTTCTGGGGTGTTCTCTTCTGTGCAGAATTTTTTCTTCCGTTCCACAAATATCGTAAAAGTCGCTGTCTTCTGTCAAAGTCAGACAACATCGTTCTGCGAGTTCGACCGGGCAACGGAATTTTTCTGCGACTTCATGAAAAGTCATGTCCTTGAAATCCGTCTGAGCCATCTCTTTTGAAAATTTTTCATAAAAGGTATCGGATTTTACCGGGAAAAGACCGGAAAGAAATTCCCGGAAAGCAAACGTGGTTTTTCCGAAGAGGGTTCGTTCACTTAACCGGACATCATCAGCGTTTCCGTATTCACAAAGCATAGTGAATCTTTTCTCATCCGTGCCGACTTGTACATTTTTCCACTGACCGGGGACCGCAAAAACGAAACATTCAAACGCAGCGGGCGGCAAATCCATTTTGCTTTCCCACTCTCTGTATATTTTGTCCAGTGCGAGAAAAAGATTTTCATCGGCATCTGCAATGGCACCGGAACAGATATCAAGAGACGTCACAAAAAACGATATGATCCGGAAAACCTTTTGTTTTCCAATCAGTTCACAGACCTGAAAAGTATTCGCGCAGGCAAGTTGTTCCGCATTGCCCCGGGAGCAATCATTCTTCCGCGGGATAAACCCGCCTTCCGCCAGATGTTCCAGAAACCGTTCGTGGTATTCCTGCGTCTCAAAATCAAAATCTCTGAAATTGCGGAAAGTCGGAGCGAGAGTGAGAAACTTCAGCAGACGAGTCCAGACAGAAATGACATCTTTTGACTGCTTGAACACGGGAACAACGCGGTCTTTATTTTTCATCATGTTTTCGCGGAAGACAGAATTGAAATTCCGGGCGATATTCTGCGGTTTACCGAGGTTCCCGCGAAGAATATCCGGCTTTATTTTCCAGAAACAGTATCCGTTTTTTACAAAACGCGACCAGTTTTCATCGGTATAGGGAAGACAATACCGGTCATTCTCATCCCAGTGAATATATTTTGTGCCTTTCGCAATCGAAAAAACTCCGTCAATATCGCGAAGATCTTTTTCAGCCGTTCCTACGTGCTTTTCTTTCATCTCATCAGGAAGAGAGCGCTGTGGCCGAAACTCCGGTTGCTGCGGGAGTTCCGGTTCTTTCTTTCCGCCTGGGCAGAAAAAATTTTTCCAGGAATTTGATATGTAATCTTTTATTGACATAATGTGCTTTTGTTTCAATTATCATCTTGTCCCGTTACAATAGCATTTGTAATTTACAAAGTCAAACAAAATGTTAAAAATTTAAAAAAGCGGAATATCTGTAAAAATAATGCAAAGTTTTTTTGAAAAAGGGGAAATAACGTGTTATATTCCCTTTAAAATGGCACTGTTGTATCAATATTTGGTTATGCGTCCGGTGTTTTTCTCTTCTCCAAGACCGGACGGGAAAGGAAAGAAAAATGAAGTTCACTTACACACCGTCCGGTACCTGTTCCCGAAAAATGGAATTTGAAATTTCCGGGGAAGGCATTGTTTCCAATGTAAAAATCACTGGTGGGTGTCCTGGTAACACAGTCGGAGTGGCTCAGTTGGCGGAAGGCAGAAAAGCAGAAGATGTCATACGGATGCTTTCCGGGATTCCCTGTGGCACGAAATCGACCAGTTGTCCGGATCAGCTTGCCCGGGGCTTGCGCTCTGCGCTGGAAAAGATGAATACAGAGGCTGTTCAGTAATACAGATTCGAATCGGCAAGAAGACAACAAGGAACGGGAAAACATGTGTACTTTGGAAGAGGTAACAAAATTATTTCGTGAGTGTTCCGGAAAGTTGAAGAGATATGCACAGCATTATTTGGGAGATATTCATGCTTCCGAGGATGCTGTTCAGCAGGCATTTTTGCGTCTTATGCAGCATATCCGGATTGATTTGAAAAAACGGCAACCGATTGTCAATCCTCCGGCATGGCTGTTTCGTACTCTGCGGAACATCTGTATTGATTCCTTGAGAAGTAAAGTGACTCAAAGTACACAATTTTCCGAACGGGATGCTGAAGACACCGATTTTTTGCAGTTTTCCATTTTTGCCTCGCCCCTGACGTTGGCGGAAAAAGCGGATGAATCACAGATGTTGCGAATAGCAATCGAACAGGAGCTTACGACGCGGGAACGTGAAATTATCTCTCTGAGTCTGGAAGAACATAAAAGTTATGCGGAAATTGCCGAAATCGTCGGAATAACGAGGGATAATGTCGGAACATTGCTGTTCCGTGCATTCCGGAAACTCCGAAAATTTATCCATACCGGTGCGGAAGGAATGGTGAAAAAATGAATTGCGAACAAGCAGAAAGACTGATGACGGATCGCTGTGCAGGAGAAATCAGTGAGGCTGAATCCAAATTATTGGATATCCATCTTGAAAAATGCGAAGCTTGCCGAAAAATATATCCGGAACTGCAGAAAACCTGGAAACTTGCTGAAAACGTATTGGGACAAACCCCGATTCCGGAACCGCTTGACCGGACGGCAACCGACAAGATCCGTGCGGAATTCCGTCCTGTGGAACATTTTGTATTTCATTCTGTATCATCCGGGAAAAAGCACAGCAAGACCGGTATATTTGTGATGGCAAGCGCCTCGGTCATTATAGCGGCATTGGCAATCTATGCATTGTATCTCCATGTGTATGTTCCCCGGCAGAAGAAAAATAACACGGGCAACTATGAAATCGCAAAGAATAATACGGTTACTCCGCCTCTTGCACCGCAACAGCCGGAAGTGCTGACGGCAGTGGCAGATTTGCACAATGCGGATCCGGAACCGTTTCCCATGTCCGACCCCAAAGATTTTGAGACAGATGTCAGCGATGATCTTCTGCTGCTGGCGGAGGAAACACCTGTCCCTGTCCAGCAAGGGGAAACCAAACGCAAAGTAAGGCGAAGGACAGGAGCGAAACCCGGGGATGATATCCCGACTGCCCCGATGGAAGAATCTGCGGAAAATGTTCTCCCCGGCAATATTAAAACAGAAATCGCAGCAGAAATTGCCGAGAAACCGGTAATTGCCGATACAAAGCCCGCAACAGGGACAAAAACGCTTGCTCCTCCGGTAAAAAAAGAAGAGGCAAGAGTTTTCGGCGGCGAGGTTGTCGCATCTTCTTCGGAACCGGATTTAGGGGCACAGCGCCTCGAAAAGGCTTCAGAAAGTCCGGTAACGGCTCCCGTCGTTGCCAAATCGGCTGCCGTTGCTGCCCCGAAGCAAACACCGGATCAACCAACTCCGATGCAGAAATATCTGGCGCTGGACCTGTCGCAAATATCACCGGTTCTGCCGTCAAAAACAACGAGAGGCAGATTTTCCTGGCGTGAATGCGGGGTTGCCTCGCCATTCGTACCGGGCGCAGTAGTTCTGTATGCCGAAGTTCAATCCAATGGAGTTCACGCAGTAGAACTTGAAATCGTTGTTGATGAGGACGACAGCATGGACAACAGTGTTTTTCCGCTTAATTCCTCAGACCAGACTTATGCGATTTTTGCGGTTCCTTATGATATCGGAACCAGTGTAGTTGACACGGTAATCGGCAAAGTTGCAATTCTGATGAACCGCAAAAAAATCAAGACCTTATCCATCCGTTACAATCCGAAAAACCTGATTGCGTTCAGCAAAGCCCCGCCGCAAGCGCGTCTGGCGACCATTTTGCATGCGGCAGCGGACAGAAAATTAGTATTGAGTCCCACAAGAAGGAAAAAACTGATTGCGGAACTGGAACGGGTCGTCGAAGAAAGCTACAAGGAAAATGCCCGCGTTTTGGAACTGCTGTCCATACTGAAAGAAATCAATGCCGGAAAATGAACACACCTCTGAAGGATTTTGCACTGTTGTTGCCCGGCGGTGGCTCTTCCACCCGATTCGGAGGCGGAAGCAAACTTCTGCATCCGCTGAACGGCCTTCCGGTTTTTCTGCATGCGCCGCGTCGCCTTGCAGGACTTTTTCCGGCGGGACACATTCTTATGGCGATACCAGAAGAAAGCACAGCCGTTTTTGAATCGGCTTCCCGGGAATATCTTCCCGATGTAAAAATCCGTTTCATTCCCGGTGGCAAAAGCCGTATGGAATCCGTGCGAAACCTGGTCCAATACGCAGAAAAATTGACTGCCTGCGATTTTGTCGCGGTTCATGATGCGGCGCGGCCTCTGATTCTTCCGGAAACGGTACTTGCCTGCGCTGCGGAATGCAGAAAATCCGGCTGCGCACTGATTTGCCACAAGATAACGGATACCCTGAAAGAAAGTCTTGACGGCGAGAAGATTTCCCGAACTGTCCCCCGTGAATTTTTCTGGGCAGCGGAAACGCCCCAGATGTTCCGTTTGGAGAATTTCAAAACAGCATTGGAAAAAGCCATTCTTTCGGGCGACACATTCACCGATGATGTCCAGGTTATGGAACGTTTTTCCGAAATTCCCGTATCGATTGTTCAAAACACACTGCCGAATTTCAAAATCACCTACGCATCCGATATTGTTCTGTGTGAAGCGGCGTTGAAACTGCAGGAAAACAGTTTCCGGCAATAATTGGCTTCCGGCAAGTATTTTTTCGAAAAAAAGAGTTAAAATCCCGCAAAAAAGTTTGCAAAGAACCAGTTCTGCTGTATAGTAACGTTCATTAGATATATTGATAGGACTGTCCTTGTAAGGATAATGGGGAACAGAGAGTATGAAAAACAAAATCTGGAAATTCAAACGTGGTATCGGCATAGGCGGATGGCTGACGAATTATAAACGATTCAACGTTCTGCCTGATGACCGGAAATTGGATTTGACCATTGGCGATTTTGAGCATTTTGAATCGTATATCACGGAAAAAGATGTTCGGTATATAGCCTCCCTGGGCATGGATCACATCCGTGTCGCCTTTGACCAGATTGTGCTGGAGGAAAAACCCTTTGTTTACCGGGAAAGTACATTCCGTCTGCTGGATAATTTTATCGGCTGGTGCAAGAAACACCACATCGGCTGCATCCTGAATCTGCACAAGTCTCTCGGGAATTACTGTGACGTACCGCAACCGGTAAAATTATTGGAAGATAATACCTTGCAAGAACGTTTTACCGCTCTGTGGCTGGAATGTGAACGCAGATGGCACGACCAGCCGGATATTGTTTTCGAGTTACTGAATGAAGTTGTCGGCGGTTCGGAAGCCGTTGATTCCTGGAACGATCTTGCGGGTCATACGATTGAAGAACTGAGGAAATGCAATCCGACACGCCGGATTGTTGTCGGCGGTGTCTGCTGGAATTCCCCGGCTTTCCTGAAAGATGTAAAGATATACGATGACGAGAACGTGATTTACACCTATCATTTCTACTATCCGCACTGTTTCACGCACCAGCGTGGTGTGTTGTCCTGGGATAACCTGTACTACAACCGGGTAATGGCATATCCGGGCGATATTGAACCGTATCGTGAGTTCAACCGCACAGTGTACGGGAATGAAAACTCCTTCCAGGGTGTTGAACGGATGGATATATCCTGTCTTGCCAATGCCATGCAGGGGGCTTTTGATTTTCGCGAAGCACATCCGGACAAAGTTCTGTGGTTAGGCGAGTTCGGAACCATACGTCATTGTCCGATTGCTTTCCGGGAGAACTACATGCACGATGTCATTCTGCTGGCAAAACAACATGATATTTCCTATTGTTCCTGGAACTACATGAGTACCCCGAACGACGGCAACCGTTTCAGTCTTGTAGATGACGATACCAGAAAAGTTCTGTCGTCGCGGTTGAAAAGTATCCTCAAAGGACATGTCCGTCCGATCAAAAACTATAGCAAATGAAAGTTAGAGTAAAATCGTTTTTACAAAATAACAACCAACCCCAAACTCCAATTAGATGACGTAAGTCAATGGAAGAAAGGTAAAAAAACATGTACACTCACGTTCTTTTTGTGGCGGAAGCCCAAAACAATTCAAGTCTCTGGCAGCAGATTTGTGATCAAATCAATGCGTCCGGCATTCTGAACATCGTCGGTGCTGTTGCTATTTTAGTCATCGGCTGGATTATTGCAGCCTTGGCAAAAAAAGGCATAAAGGCACTTGTCGCCCGTCTGGATTTCAGAAAATGGTTCGGCAACTACATTCCGGAAGAAAATATCGGAGCATCCGATGTTGCAGGCAAAATTGCCGGCGGAATCACTTTCTGGGGCGTATTTCTGGTTACCATTCTGGCCTGCTTCTCCGCATTGAACCTTGAAGAGGCTGCAACTCCTATTCAGGAACTCCTGCAGAAAGCATTGGGTTATGTTCCGAATCTGGTCGCAGGTCTGCTTCTCTGCGTTGTCGCATGGATCGTTGCATCTGTCATGAAATTTTTCGCAATCAAAGCCGTTACCATTCTGAAGCTGAATGAAAAAGTTGAAAAATTCAATGAAGGGAAAGAAGGAGAACCGACAAAGCTGGAAAATCCGGTTGCCAATACGGTTTCCGTTATCACCTGGTTGTTCTTCCTGCCCTCCATTCTTCATGCTCTGGAAATCAGCGGCATCACAGAACCTCTCGAAAATCTTTTCTTGAAAGCTTTGGAATTCGTTCCGAATCTTGCAGCCTGTGCAGCCATCGTTGTCGCCGGTCTGTTCTTTGCTGAATTCCTGAGAAGAATCACTCTGAGTCTTCTTACGAATGTCAAGGTGGATTCTTTTGGTGAAAAAGTCGGGTTGAGCGGATTCCTCGGAGTCAAGAGCATTGCAAAACCGATTTCCATCATTGTTTACACTCTGATTGCTCTGCCGGTTGTCACGGCTGCTCTCTCCGCACTCCAGCTGGATGTTCTCGCGGATTCCACGACTTCCCTTTTATCCCGTATTTTGAATGCAACCGGAAATATTTTCGGTGCAGCTTTGACACTGTTCATTGCCTATCTGCTCGGTTCTTTGGCATGCAGACTTACCACCGATTTGCTCGCATCTCTCGGCTTCAACAAACTGTTCAGCTATCTTGGACTTGCTAAAAAGCCGGAAGCCGGTGCTGCAGAATCCGATAAACCCGCCATTTTCGTTGGCAAACTCATTCTCGTGACCGTCATGCTGTTCGGCGTTGTTTCCGCCTGCCAGCTCCTCGGTTTTGATTATCTCGCACAGTTGGTCTACAGCTTCATTCCGTTCGCCGGAAGAATTCTGCTTGGCGCCATCATCTTCCTGCTGGGCATCAGTCTTGCCAATTTCGTTTCCGGTATTGTCGAAGGACAGAACTGGGAAAACAAACTGCTCAAGACCGTCATTCATTGCATCATTCTGTTCTTCTCCGGTGCTCTGGCTCTCCACAGCACGGGTATTGCTTCCCCGATTATCGTAAACGGTTTCGTTTTGATTCTCGGTGCGTTCGCAGTTGCTTTCGCCATTGCTTTCGGCTGGGGCGGAAAAGATTTCGCAGCGAAGAAACTGGAAGAATGGTTCTCCAAGAAATAATTTTCTGAAACTTATCGACAAGGAAAGTATGATCTCATGTTAAATCGTTTTCTCGTCCGGTTCTACGCAGTTTTCCTTTTCACAATTCTGGTTACTGCGTGTGCTGCAGAACCGATCATTCAGGATGCCGTACCCGGCGATCCCTTTGGATTCCGGATCTGCAAATTGGAAAATGGTTTAACGCTCATACTTTCCCGCAATACAAAAGAACCGCGTATCAGCACCTATATTGCTGTCCGCGCGGGAAGTGTGCAGGACCCTGCCGAATCTACGGGTCTTGCACATTATTTCGAACATCTGATGTTCAAAGGAACTTCCCGTCTTGCTTCTCTTGACTATGCCAAAGAACGTCCGATTTTAGACAAAATCGAAGTTCTTTTTGAACAGCACAGGAAAGAAAAAGACCCCGAAAAACGAAAACTTATCTACAAGGAAATCGACAGATTATCCGGTGAAGCGGCAAAGTATGCCAACGATGAGTACTGGACTATCGTGCGCGCTCTGGGCGCGAAAAATACGAACGCCTTCACTTCCCATGAAATAACCGCATATATCAACGATATTCCCTCCAATATGCTCGAACGTTTTCTCACGCTCGAAGCAGAACGTTTCTCCAATATCTCGCTCCGCCGGTTTCATACAGAACTTGAAACCGTTTATGAGGAGTTCAATCGCACGCAGGATAATGATGCACACGCAGCCGTAATGAAAGTGTTTAACCTGCTCTACCCTGCGCATCCGTTCGGACGACACATCATCGGTCTTCCGGAACACCTGAAAAATCCTTCTGTCAAGGATGTCGCCACATTTTTCAAGAGATATTACGTTCCTGAAAATATGGTCGTAATCCTTTCCGGCGACTTGGAATTTAATGATGCCGTGGCAATGGTCAACAAAACACTTGGAAAACTCCCGGGAACCGGTTGGAAACGTCCGGCTGACCCTGCCCCGGCAGCGCCCCTGAAAAAAAACATCACGGCAGAATTTACCGGACCGGATGCTGAATTTGTCTATCTGGCTTACCGTTTTCCGAGGGACCGTGAAAAAGATTATCTCTTCGATTTAGTCGCTTCCGTACTTCATAACGGAAAATGCGGATTGATCGATGTCAATTTGCTTCAACCGCAGAAAGTTCAGAGTGCCGACTGCGAGGGTGATGCCAATGCCGATGACAATCTGTTATTCTTTTCCGCATCTCCGCTTCCCGGTCAGTCCTTAGAAGAACTTAGAGACCTGCTTCTTGCGGAAGTGGATAAGCTCAAAAACGGAAAATTTGATGTTTCTCTTCTGACTGCAGCAGTGAATAACGACAGATTTGCTTTGATTACAAGCTCAGAAAGATACAATACCGCTGCTTATTTTGCATTGCAGCTGTTTTGTGTGAATTTGAATATAACCGACGTTCTGTCGGATTTAAATAAAGCCGAAAAAGCAACTCCGGAAATGGTTGCACAGTACGCACGTGAAAACCTTAAAAACTACGTCTGCCTTCTTAAGCGCAATGGTATCCCGAATGACCGGGTTCATGCCGTAAAACCGCCGATTACACCTGTTGAAATTTCCGCGACGCCCTCAGTTTTTGCAGGAGAACTGCAGAAAATACCCGCGGGCAAAATGCCCGAATTGCAGGTTGTAGATCACGAAAAACAACTTACAGTCACGAGCACCTGTACGGGCTACAAGCTGTATTCCACGGAAAATAAAGATAATGAACGTTTCTCTCTTTCCTTTGAGTTTCCCGCAGGCTCTTACAATGATTTGAAACTGGCAGTACTGATGGAATATGCCGATCTGATCGGTACCGAAAAACACTCCCTCGAACAATTCAACCGCGAACTCTACAATCTTGCCGCAAACATCACTTTTTCCTGCGGAGCCCATACCGCATCGATAACCCTTTCCGGAATGCAGCGCAATTTCGAACCTGCCATGCGGTTACTCCAGGAAAGAATACGTCGTGCGAAAGTCAATGTATCTGCTTATGAAATGCTCGTGTCAAGAATTGAAAAGGATCGTAAGGACAGCAGAAAAAATCCCGCCTCACTGTTGCAGGCAGCAGCAAGTTTCGCGTTGTACGGGACTGATAACCCGTTAAAGAATGCCATACCGACTGAAGAATTGCGGAAAATCAATCCGGAATATCTGGTACGTATGTTCCGCGAACTCGCAGATTATCCTCATGATATGGTCTATTACGGGCCGGAAAAGCCGCAGGTTATCGTCAATGCCATCGCCAAGTATTTTCCACCAGCCAACTGCATCCCGAAAAAATTCCAGGCCGCCCGTTCTTACTGTATCCGCCCTGCCTCGGAACCCGTTGTTTATTTCCTGAAAGTTCCGACTATGACGCAAATTCTGGTGCAGCTCATCCGCCCCGATGAAATTGTTGTTCCCGGGAAAGTTGCTCTTGCCGCCGTTCTGTCCCGGTATGCCGGGCAATACGCATTCTCCGAACTGCGTGAAAAACAGTCTTTAGGCTATGTCGCCAAGGCTCAATATGCCGTTCCGTCCATTTCTCCGGAAAACTATTCTGTTTTCAATGTCCATTTGGGGACCCAACCGGATAAACTTCAGACGGGAATGAGTGCAATGAAAAATTTTGCTGACAATATGCCGATGACTCTTTCTGTTTTCAATGCTTCCAAACAGAATATTCTCAGTCAGCTTATGGCAATCCGGTGTTTACCCGAAGAAATGTACAGTACATGGAAATTTTCCGAACGCATGAAGCGGCCTTATAACCAGAATCTTCTGTCCTTCCAGGAGATTTCCCAAATGGATTTTGATGTTTTCAAGCAATTGGCAAAAGAACATTGTACCCGAGGAAAAGACATTTGGGTCGTTGTCGGCAACTGCAGTGAAAAAGAACTCCAGCCATACGGAAAGGTGATTCCTCTGCGCATAGACGATTTGTTCATTCCCTGAGAAAATCCAAACAGAATGAGAAAATCAGGAATCCCGATATGTGTTCAGACAGGTAAAAATTGTTGTCTGGCTGTCAAAAAAAATACGAGATATCTGTATTTTTTTCAATCTTTCATTTTCATTTTGCTGAAAAGTGTGCTATTGTATCAGGATAACAAAAACCAATACAGGAACGGATACTGATTTATGAGAATTTTGAACTGGTATGTTACAAAAAGTTTTCTTGCCACCTTTTTGATGGCGATCGGTATTTTGACCTTCGGACTGGCAGGTGCCCAGCTGATTAAAATTTTCAGCTATATGGCACAAGGCATACCCGCATCTGTCGCATTCAAGGCAATTTTATATTTTATTCCCCATGCCTTGTGTTTCACTGTTCCCTGGGCATCCCTGGTATCCATTATGCTGGTCTTCGGCAGATTGTCCGCCGATAATGAAATCACTGCCATGCGTTCCTGCGGAGTTTCCATTCTCCAAATCGTCGCACCGCTGATTGTCACGACCATGATATTTACGGCTATCTGTCTGCAGTTGCAGTTTGAAACAGGTCCTAAGGCAATGGAAAAATCCCGGAATCTGGCTCAAAATGTTGTTCTGGATCATCCTTTGGCGCTTTTTGTGCCCGGCATTCCTATTGATTTGGACCAGTTCGTACGCGGAACCTCGCTTTCAAGTTCCGCTTTGGGGAATATCAAGACAACTTTATACTGTTCATCGCGGGATGAAAACGATTATATCTACGATGTTCAGGTCTATCAGCTTTCCGAAAACGGCATCGAAACCGATGTAACGGCTTCAAAAGGGAAAATCGAAGCCGACAAGGAAACTAAAATTCTGAAAATTGTATTGTACAATGCACAGGTGGAAATGGAAGACGGCGGCAAGGGGGCTTATGCCGAAACGTTTGACCTGGAATTCGATTACGGGAAAAAAATGGATGAGGGGCGACTTTCCATGCGTCCGAAGTTCCTAACGGTTAAAGAACTGCTGGCGCGTTCTGTAATTCTCAAACGCGAAGGGTCCGACACGACACAATTGGAAGTGGAACTCAGCATGCGTGTCTGCCTTGCTCTGGCGCCGATTGCCTTTCTGCTTTTAGGAATGCCTTTAGCGATTCAGACGAACCGTCGTGAAACAAGCGTGGGATTGTTCCTTAGTGTTTTACTGGCAGGCATTTATTTTGCAAATGTTCTGGCGGCAGATGCCCTCAGTTCGGAAAAGAATTACTATCCCCAATATCTGATCTGGATTGTGCCGTTCCTGTACCAGGCTTTCGGTGCCTATTATATCATCCGCATCGCAAGACGGTAAATCCCGTACTCCCCTGACGGCAGTCTTTCCGCTCGAAATAAAGGAAACAACAAGGCGCGCGCAGTCTGTACGCGTGTCTTGAAATCATGAAGCGCCCTTCCCTCTCAAAAACGCAGGCGGGCGGATTACAGTCTGTTACTTTTTCAGACGTGAAAAAACGATTTTTCCACTGACAAATGTAGCCATTACGATACCCTTTGCATGATATCCGTGAAATGGAGTATTGCGCGATTTCGAATAGAACGTGTTTTTGTCAATCACATATTCAAAATCGGGATCAATTACCGTAACATCGGCAGTCCGTCCGACAGCAAGACTGCCGACAGGCCGTTTCAGGAGTTCGGCAGGACCACTGGTAAATTTGGAAACCCATTCCGGTAAAGTCAGATATCCTTTATGAACTAACTCAGTCAAGGTAACGGGCACCGCTGTTTCCAGTCCGATAATACCGAAAGGTGCATCGTCAAATTCAACTTGTTTGGCAGTTAGAGTGTGAGGCGCATGGTCCGTGGCGATAATGGTCAAAGTACCGTCCTTCAAGCCCTCAATGACCGACTGTCTGTCTTCTTCAGAACGAAGCGGCGGGTTCATTTTGTAATTTGTATCGAAGCGTTTGATTTCAAAATCGGTCAAGGCAATATGATGAGGGGTAGCCTCACCGGATACATTGATACCGCGTTTTTTTGCCTGCCGGAGCAATTCCACCGACTCCTTCGCGCTGACATGCTGCATGTGAATACGGCATCCGGTCATCCGGGAGAGAATGATATTTCTGGAAATAATCAATTCTTCCGCAGCGGAAGGCATTCCCCGCATTCCCAGCAGTACGGACCAGTAACCTTCGTGCATGACACCGCAAGCGGACATAACCGTATCCTGACAATGATCCATAATCGGCAATCCGAAACTGCCGGCGTATTCAACAACATGGCGCATGAGTTCATGATTCTGAATACACTTGCCGTCATCCGACAGAGCGACAACACCCGCGGAATAGAGACTTCCGATAGGAGCCATGTCCGTTCCTTCGAGATTTTTGCTCAAAGCTCCGCAGGGAAGCACATGGACAACGCCCTCGCGTTCCGCCAGTTCGTTGATATACTGCACCTGCGCAGCATTATCCACGGCAGGAGAGGTATTCGGCATGGCAACTATGGTAGTAAACCCGCCAGCCGCTGCTGCCTGGGTACCGGTATGAATCGTTTCCGCTTCCACTTTTCCGGGTTGACGCAAATGGACATGCACGTCAATGAATCCGGGTGCAATAATTTTTCCGGTCAGATCCAGGGTTTCTGCCGCAGAACCGTTCAAATCATCTTTTTCGCAAATAACACCGTCCCGAATGTAAATATTACGGATTTCGTCAATTCCGGAAACCGGGTCGATAACCCGGGCATTGGATAAGATCCAGTTATTCGTTTCATTATTCATTTCAAACACCCCGCAACTAAAAACAAAACGGCCATGCGAACCGCTAAACCGTTTGTCACCTGTTCAAGTATTACCGACTGCGGACCATCCGCGACGGCAGAATCCAGTTCGACACCGCGGTTGATGGGACCGGGATGCATAATCAGAGTATGCGGCGAAACATATTTCATGGTATCCGGCTGAATACCGTAGAATTTAGAATACTCGCCTAAACTCGGGAAGAACTCAGTACGCTGGCGTTCATGCTGAATACGCAGCAGATTAATGACATCGGCCCCTTCAATTGCCTCACGCAAGGAATGACACACATGTACGCCGATTTGTTCAAATTCGCGGGGAACCAGGGTCGCCGGCCCCGCAATCGATACACGCGCACCCAATTTCAGCAGTCCCCACATATTGCTCCGTGCGACACGACTGTGAAGAATATCCCCGACAATCGCGACATTCAATCCTTTGATAGAGCCGAACTTCTCACGCATGGTAAATATATCCAGCAGCGCCTGAGTCGGATGACTGTGCGCTCCGTCCCCGGCATTTACGATACTGCAATCCAACTCTCTCGACAAAAAATTGGGAGCCCCGACAGCAGAGTGCCGGATTACCACAATATCCACCTGTAATGCCCGGATGTTTTTGACCGTGTCCAGCAGAGACTCGCCCTTACGGATACTGCTCACATCCGCCTGTACATTAATCGTATCTGCGCTCAGACGTTTCTCCGCCAGTTCAAAAGAAAGACGCGTTCTCGTGCTGGGTTCCACAAACAGGTTTACGACCGTTTTACCACGCAGAGCGGGCACTTTTTTTACGTTGCGCTGGGATACTTTCTTGAATTCGGCAGCAGTATCGAGAATATAAGTAATCTCCTCGCTGCTCAAATCGTAAAGACTCAGCAAATCTTTTTTAGTCCAGTTGAAATCCATATTTTTCATTCCGTTTTTACCGGTTATTTGATTCCTTGCGGGGCACCGCATATACGGCATCCTGCTGTTGATATTCCGACCATTCCGCATTCATACGTTCATTTGCGGGCGCTTCCAGCAATTCCCCGACATAATCCGGTCGAATGGGAAATTCGCGCATCCCGCGGTCCACCAGGACAGCTAAACGTATGCATGACGGACGTCCGTAATCCGTAATCGCATCTAAAGCCGCCCGGATACTGCGTCCCGTCTGAAGAATGTCATCTACTAAAATCACTTCCCGATTGTTCAAATCGAAATCAATCACTGTTTCGTGAATAACCGGTAAAGTCTTGCGTGTGCCGATATCGTCACGGTACATGGCAATATCCAGCATTCCCAAAGGGGCTCGATAGGAAAAACGTTGTTCAATCAGTCCGGCAATTCGTCTGGCAAGTGGCACACCGCCGATTTGAATACCGAGAAACGCCACAGGGGTAATAACGCCCCCGCTGAAAAACTCCGAACAAATGGATTCCGTGATTCGCTCGATAGCGAGGTGAACACGGGCGGTGTCCATAAGACACCGTTTTACAGGAATCGGTTCCATAAATATTGCTCCGTTCGTATGAGATCTGTCGCATTATTTATCCTGTACTATACTCCATAACCGTCAATTATTCCACAGATATTTCAAAAAAATCGGGGATTTTTTTGAATTTTCAGAACCACAAATGAACACCGATGAACGCCAATAGTGATGAGTGGTTAGTTAGTGAGGTCTATAGTTTCTATAAGTCCTATAAGACCTATAGGACTTATTTTTATTTGTGCCGGGCAACTCCGGCATTTTTCATGCACCCCTATCACCTATACTATTGGTGTTCATTGGTGTTCATTCGTGGTTCAAAAAACCGCCCAGCACAATCACGAAAACACCACGGCATTTTCAACGCCATCATTCCATCCCGTCCGGGCAATCACGAAAACGCCACGGCACGTTCCACCCGTAGCCCCAACGGGGCGGCACGATAATAGCCAGGGG
>CALCCZ010000160.1 GCA_937900075.1 uncultured Lentisphaeria bacterium | reverse complement strand
CCGTTCCGATATGGTTCGCAGTTGGGCAAGATTCTTTACGCACGGGTCTGTGACTTACCTGATCATTTATGCACTTCTCCTGATTCTGTTCTCCTTCTTCTGGGTCGCCAATATGTTCAATCCGATTCAGATCTCGGAAAACCTCAAGAAAGAAAGTGCCTATATTCCCGGTATTCGTCCCGGACAACCGACAGCGGATTTTCTGGATACGACGATGACTCGCGTGACTTTTGCAGGTTCTCTCTTCCTGACTGCACTTGCAATTTTCCCGACACTGCTTTCTGACTGGCTCAAAATTCCTTACAACGTCTCTTCGTTCTTCGGCGGCACCAGCCTGCTGATTATCGTAGGCGTTGCCATCGATACGCTGAGTCAGGTCGAATCGCATCTCGTAATGCAGAACTATGACGGATTCCTTACTCGCGGACGGTTGCGCAATCGTTCCGGTAGAGGCGCCTGATTTCCGGTGTTCCATGCTGACATCCAACCGCATAATCCGCAAGGGTTATGCGGTTTTTTCTTAGCGTCATTTGGAATCGCGCAAATATCCGCCCTACCCCATCCTCCTGTCGGGTGCAGAATGTAAACATGCCAATGCGGTTTCACAGAAAGAAATGAAATGATTTGTCCAAACTGTAAAACAAGCCTTCCGTATTCCGATGCAAATTTCTGTCACATCTGCGGCCAATCGCTGCATGAAGATAAAATTTGCCCGTCCCCTGCAGTTGCAGTCCCGCAGACGCCTAAACTGCACTGTGGTGTGATTCCCGCAGTTCTGACTGCCCTGTTTTTCTTCCCAATCGGATGTATCGCTATCATCCATGCGATACGTTCTGCAGAATTTCTTTCTGTGAATTTGCTCATTCCGGCACAAAATGCTGCTGCACTTGCGAGGAAATATGCCGTTATTGCGCTTGTTACCGGTTGTATCTTCTGGGGGCTCGTATTCTTTGTTGTTTTCTGCCGTTGATTCATCTTTCGTCACCCTGTGTGAATAAATGTTACGAACAAAAAACGGAATATCTGTGTTTTTTTTACGTTTTCCAGATTTTTTACCTTGCATTTTTGAAAAAATGGTGTCTTTTATATCGTGTTCGATATGTTTTGTTTCATAAAACTTTTTTAAGGAGATAAAAAATGAAAAATTGGATCCGTTTGGCTTTGTCATTTGTGTTTGTTTTCTGTGTCTGTCTTTCCCTGGAAGCAGCACCTGCCAAGAAGAAAGAAAGAAATCCGCTTCAGAACCAGCTGAAAAAGATTGAAAAGTGCGAAAAAGACATTGATAAAGCAAAAGACAAAAAAGAATCCTCCGATAAGATCAAAAATCTGGAAGAGAAGAAAAAGAAAGCCGAAGAAGCCTTGACCAAGGCAAAACAGAGACTGACCGAAAAAACCGAAAAAGAACTCGATGCTTTGGACAAACAGCTTGAAAAGGCTGGCGAAGATCAGGCAAAAGCTGACAAAATCAAAGCTCAAATCGAAGAAAAAAAGCTCTTCCTGAAGAAAATACCCGTTTGGGCAAAAGGCGATGACCCGGATGAGGAAGGAACAATGGACGAAGAATAATCGTTCCTGTTCGTTCTGTCGGGAATAAACATCCGTTTTTCTGAAGATTGATTCATTTTAAGACAGCAGTCTTTTAACCGCAGACAATAGGAAGCCGTCCGGGGAAACCTTCGGGCGGCTTTTTTCTTGAGGAGTTTCAACGATGAAATTTCAACTGAATCCGAACTTTTTTTCCTTTTCCGCACCTGCAAACAAGAAATCGTCAGCCCCGCAGCAGCAAGGCAGAAAAGTGCTGTCATCGACAATAGCCGGCTCCTGGTATCCGGGAGAAAAAGAACCATTGCGGAACATGATTCAGAACTATCTGACGATGGCGGAAGTGGAAACGAACAATACCCCCGTCGGCAATGACTGCAATATCTTCATAGTGCCGCATGCGGGCTATCAGTACAGCGGGCTTTGTGCTGCGTATGCATACCGTCATTTAATTGGCCGTACCATACAGCGCGTAATCCTGCTGGCACCCAGCCACAGGGCATATCTGGAGGAAAAATGCGTAATTCCGGAATCGGATGCCGTTTCCACACCATTCGGGGAAATACCGATTTCCGAAAACCTGAAACATGCTTTCCGCAAGCTGAATTTTGCCTCCTGCTCGGACAATATCCACAGAAATGAACACAGTACCCAGATTCAGTATCCGTTTCTGCAGACGGTCATCCCGGAACCGTTTACCCTGCTTCCGATAATCACAGGCACGCTTTCCCGTGAAGCAGCGGAGGGACTCGGAGCATTTTTGAAGAAATTTCTGACGGATGACACTGTTCTGATCGTCAGTTCCGATTTCACTCATTACGGTACAGATTTCGGTTATACGCCCTTCAAATCGGACAGAATCACCAATGTCCGGAAAGTGGATTTGGAAGCATATCGGTACATTCAGGATGGCGATGCGGAAGGATTTATCCGTTATATCCGGAACAACCGCTGCACGATTTGCGGTGCCGAACCCATACGTGCCATGCTGGCAATAAATCCTGCCGGACACGAATCGACTTTATTCAAATACTGCACTTCCGCCGATGACGGATCCGGGGATATGCGTTTCGTCTGCTATCTTGCCTGCGGCATTCGGGTGGTATTCGAAAATGAGGAAACAGACTGTGTTTTAACTTCCGATGACAAAAGGACTCTGCTTTCATTTGCGCGCCGCGCCATTCAGGAAAAATTCCGTACCGGCCGTTCCCCTGCCCCGACGGCTTATCAAGCAGAAACCACTCCGGCAATCTGCCGGAAAATGGGCGCATTTGTGACATTGACGACCCAGACAGGGCAATTGCGGGGATGCATCGGGGAAATCGAACCGTACCGACCGCTGTACGAGGCTGTAACAGCAAGGGCATGCGATGCCGCTTTCCGCGATCCGCGTTTCTACTCGCTGCGGGAAAATGAGTTCGGCTCCGTGGAAATTGAAATATCCGCTCTTACTCCGCCCCACCCGATCGATGACTGGCGGAAAATACAAATCGGGAAACACGGTATGACCGTTTCTAAAAACGGACGCAGTGCGGTCTTTCTTCCCCAGGTAGCACCGGAACAGGGCTGGACCCTTGAACAGACTCTAACACAGCTTTGTCTGAAAGCCGGTCTGGCGCCCGATGATTTCCGTTCCGGAGCTGCTTTTACAGTATTCGAAGCGATTGTGTTTTCTGAGGATGAGTTCTGATGGCGGATTTCACACTCTGGCGTTTTCACCAGTGCAATGAAAATTTTCTGCACGACTTCTGGAGCGACAAAAAACGTGTCGTCTTCTGGATAACCGCTTTCCTGCTCATTTTCTGGACCCGTTCGGGCGATGTTTTCCCTGCCCCCGATTATCCCGCCGTTCTCTCCTGTGCCGGGGTATATTTGCTGCTGGTGGAAACAGCATACATAGCGAACCGCCTGTTCGGGAGAGATGTGGAATTTTTGACCGGCTGGCTACTCCTGGCAACACCGGCATTTCACTGGTATGCGAAATACGGGGGAGAACAGCCTCTGACCGCTGCAATCGGGCTGTTGGCAATTCTGTTTGCCTGCAAGGTCCGGCAACTCACTTTTCTGAATGCCGTCTTCACAGGAATGATTTGCGCCGCGGCATCCCTCTGCGGAAACATACTGGCTGGCGCCGTCTTTCCTCTGTTATGCATTTGGATGCTGCACAAACCGGATTCCGTTTCCTCCATCAAACAGCGCTGTCTGACAACCATCGGAATCCTGCTCGGTCTGACCGTTCTCGCAGTTCCTCTGGCTGCCTGGAAACCCGGTGATACCATTCTGCAAATGTCCATTACGGAATGGTCCGGACGATTCATCCTGCGTATATTTCTCTCCGGAGCGGATTCTCAGATTATGGTTCTGCTTTCAGCGCTGGCACCCTGGTTCTGGTTGACGATTCCCGCCTTAGGCGCACTGCACAAAATCCTGACCGCAGACCGAATGAATGAAAACCGTCTGGAACGATACGTATATGCCGTGGGATTTGCCGTGATTGCGGGAGGAATTCTGTTTGGATTCGGTTTCCTGTTGCCGTTTATGATATTGCTGACAGCGTATATTCTGCTGAATGCGGACAACATGCTGAACGGCAGCAGACGGGAAAGATATCTGACCTGGTCGCACCGGACTTTGAATCTTGCCGGTACTCTATTCCTGATTGCTATGCTCGTGCTGGCTTTTGCGGCGCCATTTCTACCGGGGATTTACTATCAATATCATCACGGGCAAACAGAAATTACCGTTCCGCAGGCAACAATGTGCTATATCCGGCTTCCGCTGGCTGGTCTGCTGCTGTTATTCTCTGCCGTATGCGCATGGATCCGGAAAAAACGGGGAAAAGCTGCATATTTTGCGCCGGGATTCTGTTTTTTGGATACTCTGATCCCGGGATTGTGCGGATTCATCCTGGCTGTAATGCCGTAGATCCCATCCGGGATATCCGCTTCCTATCTGACCTTTTTCCCCTAAGCCCATTACTTTTTCATGGCATCCGATAATCTTACCGTTCATGACTTATAGGGGGCAGCCATATTTTATTTTACGCTTGTCTCTGCTTTCCATTTACCATAGCGAATCATTCGGCACAAAAAAAATATCGAGACGTATTTGTAAATACAGAACAGAGAGTGGCACAGATAAAAATAGGACTTATAGGACTTATAGGGCATTTTCGTGATTGTGCGGAACGGCAGGAAATGTCTGTATAACGTTTTTTCTGTAAAATCGCAGATTGGAACGGAAAATATAGAGACACCCTAAATTTTGTGAATAGCATCCGATAATCTTGCGCAGCTGTGCCGGAAAGAACAGGTTCTGCAGCGATCCGTATCTTCCGTCTTCGGGAAGGATTCAGCACGGACCATACCATCCGAATCGACATGACTGAGCATAGTCTGGACACTGTCATGGATCCATTCTTCGGAAGATATGGGAGAAGGAGCTTTAAGAAACTCCGCAGACTTTTCAGAAAAGAAAAAAGTATTCAATTCGGCTTCAGCAAAAGGATTTTTGCTCCAGACATACTGATTCCAGAGATCAGCATCTACAGAGCGGGCGAAAGCGAGTTCCTTTGTTTCTTCCGCATTGGTAAACCGCAGCATATTCAAACTGCCTTTCCGGGTATAAACGGCGCCGGCTTTCAGCCAGACAGAGAAGCTTTTCCGGGGGATCTCGATAAACGGTTTCGCATAAAAACGATATCCTGTATATGTATTTCCGCCGACAATTTCCATAAAATCGGAATCCAGCAGCACAGCATAACCGGTTGCGAAAGCACGCAGTAAACGCTCAATGAAAACATCCGTATCCTTTTCAAGGAAACCCGGTTCTTCATGATAATATTCGAGGAAACCGGGCAATTTCGGGTCTTGTAAGTAGGATTTACGCAACAAACTTTCCTGCAGGTCTGTAATGGACTTCTGCATATTTTTCAGCAGCAGATTCTGGAAGGAGCGGATACGCAGATGAATCCGATCCATCCGGGAAGCCTCGGCAAGTGCGGCAGTCACGGATGCCCCGAACGTATTGGACTGCCATCCGGAAAAAGTGGGGAGATGTTTTTCCAGATAGGCAGTTTTTGCCAGTGGGTGAGCAAACTCGTTCCATCCCCCTTGTGCCAGATAGTATCGCAGGAAATAGGCACGACGGCAAAACGAAAAAAGGTTATGACGTCCCGTTGACCAGGAAAACACGGACGAGGGTAAGGGCTTGCCGGCAAGTGCGGCAGTTACGACATCACGCTGAAAATCACGCATCAGAAAAGAGATGTTTCCGTTACGGTCAGCTGTGGCAGAAATCCAAGTGCCGTCTTTTTATCGTAAAAAGCGGGCAGTTCTGTCAGACAATTCGCCGTTGCGGCTGCCAGTCCTTGACGAAACGCCTCCAGTGGCGTCATTCCGTCAAGAATGCACGACAGAGTAACCGCGGAACAGGTATCACCGCATCCGATGGGATTTGTGACTTTTTCCAATACGGGAATATCGATACGGAACAGTTTTTTTCCGTCGGAAAACAGGGCTTTATCCGGACCATCTGTAATGGCAACATATTTTATTTTGTATTTTTGAAAACAGGTCCGGAAAGCGGAGAGAATATCATTTTCGCCGGTCAGACCGAACAACTCATCCCGGTTGATTTTCAGCATATCGGCGCCCTCTTCCAGTGGTGTCTGAACATACATGCAGGTATCCAGAAGGATGAATTTTCCATTTTTCCGTGCCTGACGTACCAATTCGGCATAGAAATACTCATTAATTCCCTTCGGTGCCGTACCGCAAATAGCAAGAGCATCCGCAATCCGGATGGCTCCGAGAAAGAGAGAGAGCAATTCACCGGCAGCTTCCGGTGGCACTTCCGGCGACGGTTCAATCAATTCCGTGGAGACCGAATCGTCAACGGAAACAGCGGTCAGACATACACGTGTAGTGCCTGGAGTTTCCACACTGACGTTTCCGATTTGTTCTTCCCATAGTCCGTTTTTTATATTTTTACCCGTCTCACCCGCAACAAACTGAAAAACATTGGCATCGGCACTGCCCCAGAATTTCGCGGCGCGGGCGAAATTGATTCCTTTCCCGGATGCCAGCAGGGATACTTTGGACGCACGATTAACCGCTCCACGGGTAAAATGTTGAAACAGCATGGTTTTCTGCCATGCCGGATTCAAACCGGAAACACAGATTTTTTTCATAAAAGGAACCTCGTATTTTAGTCAGGCAACTGCCCGGTTATCAACAGAATGACCCAAAGCAGCAGAAGTACTATGAGTATCACGATCAGGAACCGACGGCGAGTCCGGTCCGCGACATCGGAGACAGCAGCGGCGGATTGTGTTTCGCCTGTCTGTGTAGGCTCCGACTGTGTGTCACTGAGATTTATATTTTCGCTTTCTGCGGGTGCTAATGACGGCAATGGAACATCATGCAGAAAAGCCTCTAAATCCGCACGCATTTCTTCCGGACTTTGATAACGTTCCGCGGGATCCTTGAGTAAAGCTTTCAAAATGATATATTCCAGCATGGACGGCAGATCTTCGCGCAATTCATGCGGAGCACGCGGTTTTTCTTCCAAATGACGCTGAAGCAGTTCCCGGCGGTCATGTGTTGGAAATGGCAATTGTCCGGTAACCAACTCATACATGGTAACACCCAGGGAGTAGATATCGGCGCGGATATCGCAATGTTTGGCATCCAGAGACTGTTCCGGCGCAGTATATTCCGGCGTTCCAAGGCCCGTCTGACCGATAGCGGTATCGGAGTGATAATTGACCTGTGCCCGCAAATCTTCCCGATGCAAATCAATTTTTGCCAGTCCCAGATCGGAAAGTTTGCAGACGCCCTCCTTTGTCAGCATGATATTATCCGGCTTGATATCACGATGTACGATTCCGAACCGCTTCGCCTCGGTCAAAGCACAGCAGACCGCACAACCGACTTCTGCGGTTCGTTTCGGGGACAACGGACCCGTTTTCTGCATCTCATCATACAGAGTGCCGCCATCCACATATTCCAGCACAAGATACGAAAATCCGTTGCTGTCCGTTGAGGAATCATAAATGCGTACCACATTAGGATGCTGCAGCTTCGCACTGATTTTTGCAGACTTGATAAAACGTTCTTTGAACTCGGCATTCGCCGCATATTCCGGCAACAGTGTCTTAATCGCCACCGGCAAATTCAATTGCGGATGAACGCCCTTGTAAACACATCCCATTCCGCCACGTCCAATAAAACGTTCGACCGGGTACGGACCGATGTGCGACGGAGGCGGCTTGTCTATACCGCTGTAGTCGGAAAGAACGCTTCTTTCATCCAGAGTGAATTTCTTGCCGCAAGTGCAAACCACATGATGTCCCCTTTCCACATGTTCGATTTCATTTTTCGTGTTACAGTAAGGACAACAGATCAGCACAATTTTACTCCGGTTAAAACTTCAAATTCGCAAACGGAAATACAATTACAATGTTTCCGGTGGATGCTAATTATTTAGAGACAAAGTTGAATAATATTTTTACAAGAAATAACATTCCAACAATTAGTATTAACCGGTAATTTTACAGAATAACAAAAACGGCTCCTTCGCCAAGTGGATATGGCAGTAGACTGTTAATCTACCTACGAAAGTTCAATTCTTTCAGGAGCATCCACACATTACTTCGAAGGTTTTCCGCTTTACACAAGAAA
>CALCCZ010000159.1 GCA_937900075.1 uncultured Lentisphaeria bacterium | reverse complement strand
GGGGAAAAGGGCGGCTGCCCATAAGTTCCATAGATAGGATTCAAAAAAGGATTTTGTGTTATATACGGATTCATGCTGTTCCTCCATTTCTAGCAAAGCCATTTCTATAGCAATATTCTGTTCATCTGTGGACATTGTTTCGTATATCTTCATGATTAAATTATGCAATAAATAAAGAGAGCTAACCTTTCGATTAACTCCCTTATTATCATCACAAAACTGTCATTTTATTGCTGGGGCTTATGCCCCAGCTTTTATAATGTAGGTTGGTACTCCATTAGGAAAGCCATATCCCATTTTTAAATCATATTGATTTTGGCGGTCATATATTCTGATTGTTGCTTCAGCTTCTTTAAGACTTTTATGTCTTTCAAGAAAGATTTCAGTGCCATCTTCAAATGTTGTCCAGATTTCGTATTTTTTCATTTTGATTACCTTCTTGATTATGGGTTATTGTTTTTTGGGATAAAGCAAAACGGATTTTGTGAGGAACTTAATTATTGCTCATCGGATTGACAATGAAACCATCACCGTAAATGGCACTTTCAATGGACAGACCGAAGAAAGTGTAGTAATAAGTGAGATTTTTGTTCTTTCCGGTTGCCGGTGTGCGGAGAGATCCGCAAGCGGACAAAGAAATCGCAATCACGGCTGCTGCTGCGACCATAAGGAGTAATTTTTTCATTTTAACAAACTTTCTGGCTAAAATTTACTCAAGGCAAAGCGAATCCATGCCTTCTCAAACTAATTTAGCATCATTTTCTATCGATGTCAAACAAAAATTATTGAAAAAAAATCTTTTTTTCACATTCATGATATTGCGGATTTCACTTTTTACGCTAAATTATGTGAAAAATTCAATTCACTCAAGTATTGGAGAAAAAAATGTTAGAGTTACTCGCTGCGACCTCAAACAAACACAAAATAGTAGAATTTCAGCAAATGTTCGACCATGCCGGTCTTGACGTTAAAGTCGTTTCACCCGAAACATTACCGAACTTTCCTCCCGTACAGGAAAACGGTTCAACGTTTGCAGAAAACTCTGCGCTGAAAGCGGTTCAGATGTCACGCTTCGCTGATATGGCAGCTTTTGCTGACGACTCCGGATTAGTGGTAGATGCCCTGGGTGGTGCGCCCGGCATTTTCTCTTCACGATACGCCGGGGAAAATGCAAGTGATGAAAAACGTATTCAGAAACTTCTTTTGGAAATGAAAGGGAAAACAGACAGAACCGCCCGTTTTGTCTGCGTCATATCGCTGGCTTACCGCGGAAAACTTGTCGCATCTTTCCAAGGCACCGTGGAAGGATGCATTTCGGATTGTCCACATGGAAATGACGGATTCGGTTACGATCCCGTGTTTATCCCGGATGGTTACGACAAAACATTTGCTGAACTCGGCAGTGAAATAAAAAACGAGCTCAGTCACCGGGCCAAAGCCTTTGCACAGTTTTCTGAATTTACCCGTCAGGAACTTTCAAAATTCGATGAACTGGTTTTTGTATGACTTCCCGTATTTCCTTATTCATTCTTCTGCTGTCTTTTTGTTGTTCGGCCGTTCTTTCCGCATCGGATCCAATCAACAAAGATACAAATCCGCCTGTAGAGTTCGTTTTCTCGAATAAGTGGCAGGTTGGACATTCCGTCCTGCTTTACTACAATGCGGAGATGACCACCCAATATGATCTGCGGTTCAACGGCGGTAAAAAACAACCCGGTCGCATTGATACCGAGAAACTCGTTCTTTCCGCTAAACTCAAACTTCTGGCATCCAGAAACAAACAGTATCCGGATGACGTTTTCTCCATTACCATTCAGTCTCTGAATCATTCAAAAAATGGAATATCGGACGATTTTTCCGCAATTTTGAACACGCCTTTTCAAATGATTGTCCGTCAAAATACGATTTCTCTCCTGTATGAAAAAACAAACTGGATGATGCCAGTCATACCTGCAAAAACAATTCATGCGGCAGAATCCATTTTGGCAGAATTTTTCTGTCCCGGCAACAGTTCACCGGAACAGGTTTTGGGGAAAAATTGCGCTCATGCCTTAGGGGAAACATGGATGCTTGATACGACTTGGATTCGCGAACTGCTCAAGAAACGCAAAATCGACACTACCCCCGAAAACTGGATTGCAAAAGCAACGTTCACTACCACTATGGATTGCCTCGGCATTCAGGCGAATTGTATTTTTGTCCGGATATTCAACACTCCCCTGCCCAATTACGATTGCAAAATTGAGGCAAACTATTATTTTCCTGTGAAGAATTCCGACAATCACGGATTTATACGCCTGACAAAAAATATCAGCGAAATTGTGGAAAATGTTATGCCCGATGATAATCCCATGTTCTCCGGCACAATGTTTACCGTCACTCGCAAACACGTCTCCGATCTCTCATTTCTTCCGCTTTCCGAACCATGACGGCAGTCTCAAAATATCCGTATCAAGTAAATTTTTACAGCTCAAAATGAGAAATAAAATTTATATCGGGACTTTTTAGGCTGCGTCAATCCTCTTCTCATACGGAATAAAAATCATTTTCCCGGGTTCCTACGACAA
>CALCCZ010000158.1 GCA_937900075.1 uncultured Lentisphaeria bacterium | reverse complement strand
ATGCCGCCATCTCTTTGAATTAACTTCCAAAGATATTCGGTCTTATCAACATACAAATAATCTGCTGTCCGCAGTTTTTCAAAAGTGAAAATGCTTGGTGTCAGATATTTTCTTTCCATAATACTACCTCCAAGAAATAACATATATCATATTCCGCAAAAAATCAAGTTACCGTTCTGTTTTTACGCAAAAAAACAGAGATATCCACAGATACCTCATTGTGCAGAACGGAATGGGGAAAATCCGTATGGAAAAAAATTAAAAGTCAGACTGCGTTCAATTCCGTATCAGCAACAGGGGAATCTATAAAAAGTCACTGTCCGCTTACAAAGGGAATGCGATATCTGTGAAAAAAAATTCTTTTTTGGCTTTTGCGCTGTTTAAAAAACATTTCCGGATGCTATATTATCATCATTGTTCAGGATTCAAGAAGTTTTTACACAGAAAGGAAAAGCCAATGAAATCATTGAAAAAGGTTATGCTTGTCGCATTATTCGCCGCAATTGTCTTCAATCCGTTGAGCAGTGCTGAACCCCTGAAAGATATTGATCCCGTCAAAGCGGAATCCGTTCGCGAATATCAGGAAAAAGCTTTGAAGGGGGATCCGGTGTTTCAGGTCGCGCTGGGTGACTGCTATATACAAGGAATTGGCATTGCCAAGGACTTGAAACAGGCAATTTTCTGGTACAAAAAAGCTGCTGATCAGGGATCTGCGGCAGCGCAGGCACGTATTGGTTTCGGTTATCTTTATGCTTACGGGTTTGATAAAAACATCTCCGAAGGACTGAAGTGGATCCGGAAATCCGTCGAACAGAATCATCCGTTCGGGCTTCTTGCACTGGCGCACTGCTATTTTAAAGGTTTAGGGATTGAAAAGAATGAAGCTGAAGGATTCAAGTATGTCCAGAAAGCAGCGGAACTGAACAACCGTCATGCAGTTCTGCAGATGGCGAATTGCTATTTTGATGGTGTCGGTGTAAAACAAAATGAAGAAGAAGCCATAAAATGGTTCAAAAAAGCGGAACAAATGGGGTCTGCAAGAGCAAAACTTTCTTTAGGATTGATAAAACTGAAAACGGGAAAGCAAGACCAAGTAGAGGAAGCGGTTCAGCTGATACAAGCAGCTGCGGAAAAAGGTCTTCCGGAAGCGCAGTACACACTTGGCAACTGTTTTTCCAAAGGTTTGGGCGTGAAAGAAGATGCAGCTACTGCAGTCCAATGGTACCGGAAAGCGGCGGAAAAAGATCTGCCGGATGCGCAGTACGCCTTGGCTGAGTGTCTTGTAGCCGGTGTAGGAGTAGAGAAAGAAGATAAAGTTCTTGCTGCAGAGTGGTACAAGAAAGCTGCGGAACTTGGGGATATCAATGCGATGATTGCACTTGCTGACTGCTATTACTATGGTATTGGATTAAAAGCGGATCGCAATGCAGCCTATCAATGGTATAAGAATGCTGCCGACAAAGGTTCTGAACTGGCAAAATTGATTGTTCAGGACATTGATGAAGGAGTGGCGGCTAAGTAACCATTTTCACAGGTTTACATTCAAGAAAAAGAACGCAAACCTGCCTCCTTTTCATTTTCCTGAACCTGGCAGAATGAAAAGGAAGCAGGCAAATCAAACTTTTTTGTTATCAGATTCAATCAACTGCAACGGATAATCTCCGTTGCAGTTTTTTCTATTCAGTTTCCGGTCAAATCTGTTTCCGGTCAAATTTCTACAATTTCAGAAAGCGGAGAGACACCGCCGCGTCCGTAGGCCTCCACGGCAATAAAATATTTTCCGTTTGCATCCAGAGAAGACAGGGTAAAGCCATCGCTTTCCCCATCAAACTGCCAGCAATGATGCATACGGTCCTTTGCCACGCCCCAACGGATATTGATACCGGTTGCATCCGCCGGTTTCTTCCATTTCAGAAAAACGCGTACCGGGTCGGCTGCGTCACGGACAGCGCTGAAATCGGAGGGCGCTTCCGGAGCTGCAGAACCATCGTTTCCGAAAACACGGAGTCCGGAAATCGCAGCAACTCCGCCGGCGGCCGCCTGCAAAACGGTAACGCGTACATAGCGGACATGGCAATCGACTTCATGATAACGGTGCGTTTTGTCCTCGTCGTTGCGGGACATATCCGCAATTTCATTCCATTTGATGCCATCCGTTGAAACAGAGACGATATAGCGGTAAACCGTATCCGGTCCATCATAACCGTATTTCTGGCAATGCCGTTCCGCAAAGTTGACCTGAATGGCTCGGACGTGTGTTTCATGCTGCAAATCTACTGTAAATTCGGGCTTGGCATCCGTCGGATCCGCAGCCCAGAAGGTACGGATACATTCATCGACTGCGTTTTCAGGAGCGAAACCGGACTCCGATGAGGAAGCCGTCACGGGCGCATGGTAACTTTGCAGCATCCAGCCGGTAAACAAATCATTATGGTAATCGCCATTATAACTTTCCGGCAGATAGTGCGGATAGTCTCCGAAACGCTGGTGACAATACAATGTACCGTCTTCCATATATCCGGCAGGATACATTCCGATACGACGTTCAAAAAGGTAACGTGCGGAAACGCGGCAATTGGCAAGATGAAAAAGATTGCCGTACTTATCCTGGAAAGAACAGGCATGACCGGCACCGGTAATAAAACCGCCGGGCTTGAGCGAATAAGGATTGTCCGCCTGACGAACGTAGGGTCCAAGGGGATGTTCCGAAACACTGACGCCCTGGCTGTAAATGTTATATTCTGTTCCGCCGCAGGAATTGAGAAGATAGTATCTGCCATTGTGTTTCATGACCCAGCAACCCTCATTCCAAGGCTGATCCATGCAGTTTTCACATTGAATCGTCATACCTGTATCCAGACGCAGCTGACGTACACACTCTATGCTGCCTGTATTGTTTTCGCCACCGCGTTCCCACCCGTATTGATGAACATCGGCATAAACCATAGGGCTGAACTCCCCTTTCACGGAAAACGTTTCGGGATCGGCTTCAACACCGAAAATCGGGTCATTGACATTGCATCCATAGAAAATATACATTTTCCCGTCATCATCCGGGAAAAATTGCTGGTCGAACAGATTGTAGGGTTTCCCTACAGGAATCCATTTGCCATGCTCCGGATCAACTGCCTGAAATACACAGGTGTTTTCATAAAATCCGGCATCGTAGTACAAATTTCCGTTACGCACAAACAGGTCCGGTCCATAACACTGGTGCGGCAATACGTCATCACGGACACAATGCCAATCCTGAAGGTCTTCAGACCAGTAAATTCCGGCTGCTTTCGAAGATGCCAGCCAATACTTTCCTTTCCAGTAAACGGCACCGGGATCGGCGCCCTCACGACATGCCTCACGAGTATATTCCTTCGTAAGTTTGAAATGATAAAGAATGTCAATGGGGTTGCAATAAGTTTTCATAGCAGAACTTCCTAATCGTTAAATTGTTATAGAACTAATCTTCAGAAACAAATCGTCTCCATGGAACGGGGACGAAGCGGAACACGCAGATAAAGATCTTTGTATTTTATCTGAAATGCCTTCATCGTTTCATTTCCGTTACAGCACACCAGTGTATGCGTCCCGTCTGGATTCAGGCTGACAACGCAGCAGACATTGTCCGGCATCGGGAAATTACAGGGCAAATCCAGGATTTTCGCCCCACGGGGGATGTATGGTGCTATGTGACGGAATGCCCGGTACTGTACGCTGGGAGTAATTTCGCCCGTAAGAGAATTGATTTCTACAAGTCCGGCACAATCAAACGGGCCGACATTCGGTTCGCCGTTTTCATTCAGGGCACAGTTCCATCCAACAAAAGAACTGCTCCCGTTATTCAATGCCCCGAATATCGTCTTTGCCCACCAGAACAAATGACTTTCTGCAGAGCCGTCACGCAAATTCGGCCCCTTCTCCGTCAGTTGAAAAACCGATTCCGGATAAGCTTTTTTAACAATTTTCATCATATCCGGCGTACCGGCGTATGGATGGAAGGCAACGGCATCAATGTTTTTACGGACATCCGGGTCCGAGAGCATATACAGTACCCGGTTCCAGTTGCTGTAATTATGGTCATAGAGCCACAGTTTCGTATTCAATCCTGCCTTCTTCAGGCGTTCCGGCATAAGACGGCCCACCAGTTCCGCCTCAAAATCGGGATGCAGATAAGACTGGGGCATAGTACCGCCCTGGTCGGTATCTGCCTCATTCTGCATGGTAACGGCATTGATTTCAATACCAGCAGCCAAATACGACTGAAGATATTTTACATAGTAGTCAGCAAAAACAGGCAAATACTTCCAGCGCATACAGCCACCGCACATCGTGCCACCGGTTTTCATCCAGCCGGGAGGACTCCAGGGCGAAGAAAAAAGATAAAGATCCGGATTGCATGCCCGGATTTTCCGAATCAGGGGAATCAGATATTCTTCATCCTGCGCAATGGAAAAATCTTTCAGTTCAAAATCATCCGGTGTCTCATCGTAACAGTATACGCCTGACGCATAATCACTGGAACCGACATTCAGACGTCCTATGGAAAGGTTCAGCCCGGCGGGAGTAAAAAGATCTTTCAGAAGTTCCGTCTGTTTTTCTTCCGGCAATTTGGAAATCATGTAGGCGGAAGCATCTGTAATCGATACCCCGAACCCCAAGACCTCGTGAGAGGCCACGGCACAATCCAAATCCAGCACAGGAATCGCCGTATAAAAATCCTTGGAAAAATTCTGACACTCCGCTTTGTAAGCGTAGCCGAAGGCATCCGTTCGTAAAATTTCAAGTCGTTTCATTTTACTGTTCCTCTCCGTATGTTATCGTTTTTGTCCGTATGTACAGTCAGCAAAATATACAGGCCGTTCACAAACGTAAATTTCATTTTCGATATCCTCTTCCGAAGCATCGGGAATCAGCAAGATTTCAAAATCCTGCTCGCCCTGCCCCGTAATTCCGGAACGGCAAAACGCATCCGGTTTGGCCGGATCGTGATTGGCAAAACATGGGGAACGCAAAAGGGTAAGCCGTAGTGTGCCATCCGGCTGAACATCCAACGATGTGATATCCGGACTCACAACAGTCAGGGAATGTTCCGCCCCCTGAAGCTGAATTCGGTTGAAAACGGGATATTCCTCACCGTTCAGTTTACGCTCCAGTATGCCGCCCGGTATGCCATCGTATCGTTTCAGAACGGGGAAGGATGGTTTGAGAACCAGTTTAACAAGCCGTCCCGTGCCAAGCCAGCCTACGCGAAGCCGGAGATGCAAAAGACGTTTCCCGCTCTCCATCCGGCAGAACCAATTGACATGGTTTCCGTTACGGTCAACGGCTGTATTGGCAAATTCAGATACCAGCGCTCCCCGGACTGTCGTTTGCCAGCGTTTACGGAATACAAAGGTATCTGCCGGAGTTGTCCCGTAAGAGTTCAAACCATGCGACCAGGTATCGGACTCATCAGGAATAACATGAATCTCCGGCGGAGTCGCAAGAAAAGAGGTTTCGCCAAGCGACATCCGGCTTATTCCCGCCCGCGAAAACGCCACGGTAAAATCTCCTTGACTCATCTCTTGTCCGGAAACTTTCACATTCCCGCGCGCTCTCTCTCCATCCCCGTAATCGATAGTGAAAATCCGGGTACCCCGCGACGGAATTTCCAGCGGCAGAAAATAGGCTTCTTTGCCGGCTGACGATTTCTCCGATGCAGTAAACTGGGTAGTACATTTTCTGCCCTTTTCATCAAAAAAGACTCCAAGTTTTGTGTTGCCCCTGACCCAACGCGGAATCAGTGGCGGTTCAACAGAAACAACCCCGCGGTATGGTCTGTCTCCGCAATTCATGACAATCAGACGCTGACAGGAACATGGCGGCATTTTCAATATCTTCTTCCGGGAACCAAGCAGGAAGGCATCGTATGCCAGTTTCCTCGCCATGCCAAGACTGTCAAAAACATCCTCAAATCCATGTTGAATACACGTTCCCGCAAGTACATCGTGAAAAGAGGCAAATAAAACCTGTTTCCAGGATTCTTCCAAATCTCTTTTTTTCATATACGGAGCAAACTGCCGCAACTGGTTTTCCGTCCGCCGAACCGACTTTTTAATCGGGGAAAATACGGAATAACAGCCAATCGCATGATGCTGCAGTTCACCCGAAAAAACAGGCAATTCTACCCCGGACTTCCGGACCGCTTCAAAATAGGCATCCGGATGACTGAACCGGAACTCCACTCCGGGAAAATCGTTCCGGTGTTCCAGTAAATAATCCAGCTCACGGCGGACAGGACCGCCGCCATGATCCCCTGCCCCGATAAAACACATCACATGCCCGAGTTCCGGATTGGCTTCCGACAAAACGGACTGAATATGAGCAGGCAGAGAATCCGGTGAAGTAGCGTAACTGGACAAAATACGGGAAAGCAGAACCGTCTCACCTGAAGGCGCCTTCCACACAACATCATTCGCCGGTAAAGTCATTTCATGTTTCATCGGTCGCATCATAACATAGTTCTCAATACCCGCTTTCGCATAAAATGCCGGCAGTGTGGCACTATGCCCGAAACTGTCCACATTATAACCTGTTTTTGCCGTAATGCCGAATTTCTTCCGGAAATACAACTGGGATATCTCCGCATGTTTCAAATACGTCTCCGGTGAACATAAATTACAGTCCGGCTGGACATACCAGCCACCGACTATATGCCAGCGCCCCGCAGATATATGGGTTGCAATACGCCGGAACAAATCAGGTGTCGTTTTTTCTATCGTCTCGTAAAACCACGCCTCCCCGCGGGTAATATGCAGTTCCGGATAATCGTCTAAAAGCTCACACGCAGTACGTGCCGTATTCAATACCTCGTCGATGCCTTGTTCCCTATCCCAAAGCCAAACTGGATCCAAATGGGAATTTACGATCAAATGAACTATCATTTGCTTCACCTCTCAATAATGCTGCATAATGAAAAAATGTGAATCTTGTAATGAATCAGAAATTTACGTCTCATCGGCATAAAAATCTCTGCCAATCCGTCTCAACGAATCATTCCTTTCGTATAAGTCCGTTCAATGGGTAGCAGAATATCTCTATCCGGCCACAGGGAATACCCGCGTATTTGCGCACAGTCTCCCGCATCATCGGCTATATAGTTCACCACATAGATTTCTCCGTCCGGATACTGTACCCAGCCGGTATAACCGGTGTCGGGAAATGGCGACCGATCGTAATCCAACGGGAACGTGCACAGCCGATAAGGGGAATCCGATACCGCTTCTTCTTCCGTAAATACAGTCCCGAATGTCATTCTCCGCGCAATACCCGGCGTAAGCTGAACCCAGAACATCAGAATCCGACCATCATTGAGAAAACCGGAAACCGGACGCAGACAACCGGGAAGCGGAAAATCCGGCAGTGGTTCCCAGTTTTCCCCGCAATCCCGTGACATCGCACGTTTACAGAAATCACCGGATAAAGTGTTTTCCCGTAAAAATGCCACCAAAGTCTTCCCATCATGAAGCGGAAGGATAGTCGCTTCACAGTAATGCTTCTGCTGCGCACTCGCAACATGGACCGGCTTACTCCATGTCTTCCCGGCATCCTTTGAATAAATCAGATACTGCACAAGATAACCATCCACATACCGGTGTGCAGAAACGATAATACGGCCATCTTCAAGCCGCAGCGGTTTGTCCGGCGCTATTCCCGAAATTGGCAAATCCTCACGTTCCGTCCAGGTCTCGCCATTGTCAAAAGAATGTATCCACTGCATCGGCGCCTTTAATGCAGCCTCACCGCCATCTACCGGTATTCGCGGCACCAGCACACACAGATGACCATCCCCAAAATTGGCTATCCGCGGAGCATCAAAATAAAATCCCTGCCCGGATGAACTCTCCGTCAACGCCCGTTTCGCCTGCCAGCTCCGCCCGCGGTCATCGGATATACAACAGACTATCCGGCTGTAATCCCGATTCAGCCAGTGATGCGTACGTTCCGTAAATACCGCTATCAAACGATTGCCGTCACACCCGAACGCAAGATCCGGATGGCATTCATATATGCTTTTGTCGCAACTGACAGCAAATTTCTCTATAGGCATCTTTTTTCTCCTTCTTTCTGGATTCCTGTAATCTTTCAAATGGACAATCTGAAATCTTTCCGCGAAATACCGATTCAAAACTCAAAAAAAAAGGCAGCTGCAGGAAAAACCTCAGCCACCTTTTACTTTTTTAGTCTGTCTGAAAGTCAATAAATGAAAATTTATGCTTTCTTATCCAGCTCATCCAAAGCAGCTTTGCGGCTGAGACGGATCTTGCCGGAATTGCGGTCGATATCCACAACTTTCACGGTCACGTAATCGCCTTCCTTGCATATATCAGAAACACGGTTCACACGGTAATTCGCCATTTCCGATATGTGAAGCAAGCCTTCCTGACCGGGCAAAATTTCAACAAATGCACCGAAATCCTTGGTGGATTTCACTAAGCCCTTGTAAATCTTCCCGATTTGAGCTTCCGCTGTATAGAAATCTACTTTGCGTTTGACCTCATCAAGCACCGCACGGTTCTTCGCCAGAATGGAAACTGATCCGTCATCGCTGATATCAATCTGGGCGCCTGTAGATTCCGTAATCTCTTTGATATTCTTTCCGCCGGTACCGATAAGCGCTCCGATTTTGTCCGGATTAATCTTCACAACTTCCATTTGCGGAGCACGAGGACTGACCTCTGCTCTCGGCGCAGGAATACAATCCGTCACAACCTTCATAATCTGCTGACGGGCTTCTTTGTTCTGGTACATTGCTTCAACAAGACGAGCAATCGGAATGCCGGGCAACTTCAAGTCCAGCTGCCAGCCGGTAATACCCTTCTGGGATCCGCAAATCTTCCAGTCCTGATCGCCATAGTGGTCTTCCGCACCGATAATATCCGTCAAAATAACATACTTGTCGGGATTCTCAAGATCCGTAACAAGACCGCAGGAAATACCAACTACAGGACTGGAAATAGGAACTCCCGCATCCATCAGCGCCAAAGAGGCACCGCAGGTACTCGCCATGGAGGTAGAACCATTCGAGGACATGATTTCAGATACACAACGAACTGTATAGGGGAAATCTTCCGGAATCACCTGCGCAACAGAACGTTCCGCAAGATTGCCATGGCCGATTTCACGTCTGCCCGGGCCGGAAACCTTTCCAACTTCACCAACCGAATAGTTGGGGAAATTGTAGTGCAGATAGAACTTTTTGCTGATATTCTTGGTATCCGTTATCATGTCGATTTCCTCGGCATCCTGAGGTCCGCCCAATGTCGCAATAACCAATGCCTGGGTTTCACCACGACGGAATATCGCAGAACCATGAACCACCGGCAACACGTTCACATCCGCGGACAAAGGACGAATATCCTTCACTCCACGACCATCCATACGTTTGCCGTTGTAAAGAATGTTGTCGCGAACAGATTTCTGAACAACCTTGTCCCAACCCATCTTCACTAAGAAATCAAAATCTTCCTGTCCAAGCGTTTCCACATACTTGGGAGCAAGCGCTTCCACAACTTTCGCAAACACTTTATCCAATGCAATCGTGCGCTCTTCCTTGCCGGGCAAAAACGCAGCCGCTTCCAACTCGGCTCCCGCTGCAGCCGTAATCTCGGAAAGCATTTCCGCCGGAACAAGATGCAGTTCAGGCTGTTTTTTGGGCTTTCCTGCCAACGCCATAAGCTCTTTCTGAGCAGCTATCTGCTTCTTGATGATTTCATTGGCAAAATAGAACGCATCCGCAAGAAATTCTTCGCTGACTTCCTTGGCATCGCCTTCTACCATGATGACTTTGTCTTCCAAACCAGCATAAATCAATTCCAGCTTGCTTTGACGCATTTCATCATTCGTCGGGTTGGCAATGTAACCAATACCATCAATATAACCAACACGTACCGCACCAATCGGGCCCAGGAACGGAAGATCCGAAAGACACAAACTGACAGATGCACCGAGCGCTGACAGCACATCGCCGTCATTCTGCCCGTCTGCCGCAAGAAGCAGTCCGTAAATCTGCACTTCATCAAAGAAGCCTTCCGGCCAAAGCGGACGAATCGGTCTGTCCGTAAAACGGCACGTCAGAATCTCTTTCGTGCTGGGACGGCCTTCCCGTTTTACAAAACCTCCGGGAAAACGGCCCGCCGCGGAATATTTCTCGCGATAGTCAACGGACAACGGGAAAAAGTCCTGTCCTTTTTTCGCAGCTCCCGAACAGCATGCGGAGAATACAACGGTTTCACCCTGCTGAACTGTGCACTGACCATTTGCAAGACCGCCCAACTTGCCTGTGGCAATAATAATGTCCTTGTTCGGTCCGATGTTTACTGTAACTTTTGTTTCCGGCATAATTTTACCTTCTTTCCTGTTGCGGGATATCGCCGAACCCGGCAAAACCGAACCGGACCCTGACAACACCCCTTCTCTGCTCCAACTCGTAAAGCAGAATGTTGTTGTACGGATACCGGACACGTTCCCGATATTGTTTTCACCACACCGCCAATCTCTCCTGCGGAATCGCGATTTCAGTATTGGAAACTGACGTTCAAACACTGAAATCGATCGATTCCACCATGACGAAAAGATGCGAAAGCGAAAAAACGAACGGCAATCAGTCCGGTATTTCTAAACTCTCTCCGCAAAAAAATGCGGATTTTCAATTTTCAAAAAAAACAAACAGGCTGGCATTTCTGCAAATGAGCAACGATTGCATTCCGTTCTTCATTCATCAATGACAGCCTGTATCTGTCCGCTTTCATACGGACGCCTTGAATCAACAGCCAAAGTATTTCGACAACTTATTTCTGACCGCGAATACCTAAGGCATTGGAGATTTCCAGATACTTTGCATGGTCTTCTTTCGCAAGATACTTCAAAAGTTTCTTACGGTTGTTAACCATTGCGGTCAAACCATGTTTGCAACTGTAATCTTTCTTGTTCTCACGCATGTGATCCGTGAGTTCGGAAATCTTGGCAGTAAGAACGGCAATCTGCACTTCAGAAGAACCAACATCGCCTTCCTTACGTGCAAACTTCTGAATAATTTCTTGTTTTTTGGCTTTTTCCATGATACCTTCTATCCTTGAAGTTTTCTAAAATAAAGATTTGTGACTTAATATAATCCTCCTTTTCTCTTTTGCAAGTCAATTTATCGCTTTTTCTCACTTTTTTCACAATATCACGCATTTTTGTCAATCGACCAGTAACTTTTCTTCACATTTCATCCCATTCCGTTTCCCGCAATCATGAATAAGAGTGGTTAGTGACTGTTATGCGGCAGCTATATAAGACCTATAAGTCCTATTTTCATTTGAGCCTGTGAACCGGGAAACTCCGGAGTTTCCCCTGCCCTTGCCCCTCCCCTATCACCTATCCGCGGACAGATTACAATTTTTCTTGATTTGCCAAAGTAAATGCACATTTTGTCTGATTAAACGCTCATCTACAGAAAGCCTCCTGTAAAAGCCCACAATCTGCTTTTACCTTGGCAAATCACCACCTCGGATTGAACTATTCGAAATTTTCGAATAGTTGCCTCTGATTGGAGTTCGCTGTCCTCAAAAATCTTTTTGATATGGTAGTTGATGGTATTCGTTTCCGCGTTATAAAGTGTGGCCATCATTTTTTGTGTAAGCCAGATATTTTCATCCTCTTGCAGGGTTATTTTATTGACCCGCTCGTGAAGGGTTCAAGCTACCCCGTTGGGGGCTATCGGGGTCAGGGATAGTTAGTTAATTGAAAAAGTAAAAGCTAACCCCCACTTCCTGATTTAAGCGTTAAGTTATACAAAGAATGCCGAGTAAGCGTTTAGTATTGCAATTGCCCCTTTCAAAAAAGCATGAAACAAATGGAAGAAAAAAAGAATTGATTTTACCTCTCCGCAACCAGTGCACTGGTTGCGGAGAGTAGGAGTTTTTGATGAACAACTTATTTTCTTTCATTTTCCTCGTGCAGGGAGGGAAGATTGCTGTCTACAGCAAGTTCGGTGACAAATTTACCTGCACTCCGTTCAACGGGGAAGAGTATGTCCCTTTCAATGCGGATTTTTGGAAAATCTGGCAGGATACTTTCTCATTCGCTCCAGAATCCTGCTGCGTTGATTTTGCATTTGTGTCGACAGATCCTCAACTGCAGGACTTCCACCTGCCAGACAATTTCAAGATGGCGGAGCATTCCGGATGGACAAAATCAATGGTCAAAGCGTTTATGCAGGATTTGTTTCCTGTCCGTCCGTATAATTTATGGGAAGACGATGTTCCGCTCCATTCTGTTCCGGACAAAATTGCAGTCAACTACTATGTGACTCGTTTTAACATCGAAAAGGAAACGAAGCAGGAAGAAGAATCGAGTTCGATTTACGAGTATATGGTAGACAAACCGCTGCCCGCCGAATTGCTTGATGTGCTGAAAAAGAAACCGTGATGTTTACCAGCTCTTCTTTTTTGAGCAGACTAAAGTAACGCCGACCGCGAGAATGGCAATAAGGCCGCCAACAAACGCCTGCAAGATGCCGTTCGATGTCCCCTGATCAGGTTCTTTTATGGGCACTGATATCTTTAAGCCGCCGTACTCAATGAAAAAAGATTTGTTATCATCCTGAGGAACAACGACAACATCGTCATAGTTGATGTCGGTTGCGAACTTTTCCAACTGCGCTTTGACGATACTCTTGTTCGCCTCAGTCAATTCCGCAAATTTACATGTTTTCATGGCAACTTTTCCTTAAAAAATTAGAAACGGTATTCCGATGTGCTTAATATACACTTGTCCACAAGGATTTTCAAGCACGTTTTTTTTCTGCCGCTCAATTTTGTTCCATAAGTTAATTGAAAAAGTAAAAGCTAACCCACACTTCCTGATTTAAGCGTTAAGTTATACAAAGAAAGCAGTAAGCGTTTACCTTTTCAATTGACCGATTTTTTCCGGATATTGGAAGTTGTCCGTCCGTCCAGATTTCTGACGAACGCATTGCGTTGGTCAGGCTTGGGACGCCCGATGAAAGATCGGGAAAAGATTTTTCGTGCGTTTCTGGTAAAATCGGTTTACGATTTTCCAACCACGAAGTTGTTGATTGAAAATTTAAGAACAAATCCGAGTTTACGCAGACTTTGCAGCTGGGAATACAGAGGAGCAGTGCCATCTGAAGTCACTTTTTCCAGAGCTTTTTCTGAGTTTGCAGAGAAACGGCTGATTTGAGAAAACGGCGGGCAGTTTCGGTCCCTATTGTTGTGTCAGGAACAGCGGTTTTGAGGTGGATTTCGGGGCTAAAAGGCAATAAAAAAGGCAACCGATTAACGACTGCCTGAATTTACTGGTGGAGTATACGAGACTCGAACTCGTGACCTTCTCGCTGCCAGCGAGACGCTCTAGCCAACTGAGCTAATACCCCAGATTTTCATTACGGAATTAATTTACAGCATATTTTGAAAAAATCAAGTTCAAATTTGAAAAAAAAGAGAAAAATTTTCCCCCATCTATAAGTCCATAAGTACTATTTTTCATCTAAGCCGGGAAATTTCGGAGTTTCTCATACCACTTTCCCCGAACCGCTTACCGGCGAGAAGTTGTTTTTACCGGATATGGACTATTTTTTCACCGCAAAGCGGCATCCAGGCGGTGCATCCGGCATCTTCTAATTTTCGAACCGCATTAATTCCGTCCTGAAAACTCCATCGCCATTTGTCTATTGCATGACCGAATTCCATCAAATGACTGATCAAAGTTACACGCGGCTGCAAAGTCTTTTTTGCGGCAGTTACCGTATCGAGTCCCACGTAAGGATGAACGATAAAATAGTCAATACAGGGGGCATGATGATATAATTGTTCTGCATTGCAGGAATCCCCACCTGTGAAGAGAATGCAGTTATCAAGAATGATTTCAAATGGCATCATAAATTTCCGGAGCATGGAATTATGGTCGGATTCGTAGGAATACAAAGTAATCCCGTTGTTATGGATACGGTTTTCAGACAATTTACTGTATCCGGGCGACGGATAGAAATTGCTGTAGATATTTTTACCTGCGGCAGCCATTTTTTTCAGGAATGGCAAAGTATAATGGTCATTATGATTGTGTGTTACGAGGGCAAAATCCAGGAATGGTTCCAATTCATCGCCACGTCTGTGAGACAGATCGATACTGAAACAGGAGGACTGGGTTTTGACGATATATCCCATGTTGTAAACATGCCAGAAAATAGTTTCATTGTTCTTCGGGCAGGCGGTTTTCAGTTCGGAAACAATTTTATCGAAAGACTTTTCGTAATAGAAGAGGATGGGATTTTGTTCCATCATACTTTCAACATCTTTCTGTGAAAGAGAGGAAGAGGCGTTTACGAAATCGGTAAAGACCCGATTATCCAGCGAATCGGCATATTTCTGCAGAACCGAGAAAGAATCCGATCGTTTTGCGGGCGCATCCGGATCGGAACATGGGATATCGTAGAGTTTTTGCATTGTCTCATCGATGATTTGAAAATCCGTCATATAAGAAATCTCCTTGCGGTTAATGAAAGAGCGAACGCATCTGTTTCTGCAAGCTGAAAAATACATCTTCATCAGTGGTATTGCAAGTTTTCGTGGTTAAAAAATCTTATTTTCGCTTGATTTGTCAATGATTTGTGCTACATTCGCCATGTAGGCCGCATTGGGCTTATGCTTCGTTTTTCATCCTTATCACCAAACTGAAACGGAATGTCTGGACAATGAAAAACATCTACATTATCGGTTTTATGGGTGTTGGAAAAAGCACTCTGGGACGTTGCTATGAAAAGAAATATCATGGTGTTTGCGTTGACGCAGATGACGAATTCGCAAGGCTGCATGACGGAATAACCACCGGTCAATATATTGAAAAATTCGGACTGGGAAAGTTCAGACCGGAAGAACGGGCAGTACTTCAGAGTATAGCGGACAACTATACCCGGGCTGTCGTTCTGACCGGAGCGGGGCTTCCTGTCTATCCCGGAAATCTGGAAATCATGAAAGCCGATGGGATAACGATACACCTGAATCTTCCCCTGGAAGAGATTGAGAAAAGAATGACGGCCGAAGATCTGGAAAGGCGTCCTTTATGGAGGAAGTGTACAAAAGAGCAACTTTTGGCACTTTACAATCAACGGCTTCCGATTTACAACAGTGCGGATTTTATTTTTGACGGTTGCAAACCGACAGAGGAACTCTCAGACGAACTGTACCGGATTCTTTCAGAAAAGAATTGAAAGTAATCGGACAGTGACTTTTGTGTTTGCTCTAACGGATTTTTTAAACCACGAAACACAGACGGCAGTCTCAAAAATAGCCATGTCATGTAAATTTTGAATTTTCATGACACAGATATTCCGTATCTTTTTGTAATCTGTCAGTGGATAGTGATTAATGGATAGTGATTGGGTGGTGGAAAATGCCGGATGTCATTCGTGATTGTTCGAGAAGGGATGGATGAATGACCTCAGAAAAACGTTGTGCACAGGGATGCGTCGCAAGGCGACTTCCCCTGTGAGAGGTTCGGGCCGCCCCGTTGGGGCTCAAGAGGTTTTAGTTACCGAAACCAGGGGCTGCGCCACCTTCGGTGTCTTACCCCTGGCTATTATCGTGCCGCCCCGTTGGGGCTGGTTTTATTGAGATACCAATATCTGTCGTGTTTGTTCCAACGGTTGTAAAATTGTGTCTTTGCGCACAACGTTTGTGTTTCTGAACTCTTTGCGTGACAGCAAAAATCAGTATCTGTAATCTTCGCTTTTGAAAGGACCATCGACAGGGACATTGATATAATCCGCCTGTGCTGGGGTCAGAGTGGTAAGTTTTGCGCCCAATTTCTGCAAATGGAGTCTTGCGACTTCCTCATCGAGTTTTTTGGAAAGTTTTGTAACGGCGATGGGGTGTTTTTTCGAAGCGAGTTCTATCTGGGCAAGAGTCTGATTAGCAAAGGAACAGCTCATAACGAAATTCGGGTGACCGGTAGCACATCCCAAATTGACCAGGCGGCCTTCGGCAAGCAGATAAATGCAGTGTCCGTCGGGGAAGATATATTTCTGCACGGGACATTCAGCGCCTTTGATGGGAACAATTTTGATACCGGGCCAATTTTTCAAGCCTGCGACATCAATTTCGCAATCGAAATGTCCGATATTGCAAACGATAGCCTGATCCTTCATTTTTGACATGTGTTCAGCGGTAATGATATTGCAGTTCCCAGTGCAGGTAACATACAGGTCCGCGAAGGGGAGCATATCCTCAATTCTGGCGACCTGATACCCTGCCATACATGCCTGCAAAGCGCAAATGGGATCAACTTCGGTCACGGCAACTCTGGCGCGTTCATTGCTCAGAGACTCGGCGCATCCTTTTCCGACATCGCCGTATCCGCAGACAACTGCCTGTTTTCCGGACAACAGGACATCCAAACCGCGTTTGATACCATCCGTCAGGGAATGTCGGCAACCGTAAATATTGTCGAACTTGGATTTTGTAACAGAATCATTGACATTGATTGCGGGGAAGAGGAGAGATCCGTTCTGTTCCATCCGGAGGAGGCGATGAACGCCGGTGGTTGTTTCCTCGGAAACGCCACGGACTTTTGCGGCGATTTCATGGAAATGCCCCGGGCGTTCCTGCTGTATTTTCTTCAAGAGGGCAAAAATAACGCCTTCTTCTTCCGATGAAGGTTTCTCATCCAGAATAGCAGGATTTTCTTCTGCTTTGGGTGCTTTCATCATGGGTTCGATTCTCGCCGAAACGCTTGAAGCTGAGATGATTCACAAACTGACTACGCCTATCAAGAACCTTTTTGGCGCAGTTTTCTTCGTTTCGGTCGGCATGATGGTCGATCCTGCCGTTTTGGTGCAATATTGGTGGCAGATTCTGGTCATAACCTTGGTCG
>CALCCZ010000157.1 GCA_937900075.1 uncultured Lentisphaeria bacterium | reverse complement strand
CAGCACCAGCGACGGCAAGTCCCTGCCAGACAGCGGAAACGCCCATGGCAATACCTGCCAGAACACCGACTGTCAGATAGGCAATGCCCAGACCGGGAGTTGCAACTTTTACTCCGGCAATGATAAACATGAGAATCATGCCGTAAATCGTCTGGGACAGCGGAGCACCGGCGAAAATCAGCAGTTGGAACGGTGCCGGGCGGTTTTGAGCATAGCATTTTTTCCATGCGCCGATGGCGGAGCAACCGGCAGCACCGCAACCGTATGCGGAACCGATGGCGGCGAGGCCGATAGCAGCGAAGGCGCCTGCATAAGTTAATGCCTGCTGGGTAAAGTTGATAGCGGGAATTTCAGCGAAAGTGGAAAGCAGCATTTTGTGTCTCCTTGTTAGTTGTATGTTTTTTACTTGTTGTATTTTTTGAATGGATGAAATTTTATACCGCTCCATTGCATTTCCGTATGATTGGAAAATTCAAGCGTGTTCAGACGAATGGCGTGAACCATAACACTTAAAAATCCGAGTGCGATATTCAGCAGATTGCCGAAGACAGCAACAAGAATGAGCAGTACAGCCCCCAGCAGTTTCAAGGTTTCCGGAAGTGAGTTCATCAGGGAAACGCCCATTTCATCGAATTTCTGGGAAATCAGACCGCCTGCAAGAGCAACCGCAAACAGACGGATATAGGACAGAACATCCACAAAACTTCCGATTAGTGCGGACGGCAGGTTCAAAATTGCCGATGCCGTAACTGTGATAAATACCAGTGCCGCTCCGATGCCGTACATCCAGTACATGGCGGCGGCATACGACGGATGCAAGGCAAGCAGGTCTGTATAGACAATCAGATTCACTGCCAGAATGGCATTTGCGAACAGCAGCAATGCCCAGCCGAGATGTCCTGCGGCACGCCAGTTGCCGGGAATATCCGTGAAAAATTTGAATATTCTTGCCCCGGGCAAATGGGCTGCTGCAATCGCAAAACACAGGAACTGCATGAATTTACTGTTGAAAGAATCCATTTCTTTCAAGCCTGCCCAATGGGCAAATTTTACCGCAGCAGGACTGTTGACCGGATCCGCCAGAAAGTTGATGCCGCGCATGAAATCCGGCAGTTTATCGTGCGGGATACCGAACCAGGCTCCGTTCAGCCAGCCCCATACGACTGTGACCAGGGACAGCAGGAGAAACAGATTCAAGGGCAGTCGCGCAGATTCTTTTTTGCGGAGGACGTATTTGCAGACCAGTGTGGCAGCCGTAAAGAGACAACCGTATCCGGCATCCCCGATAATCAATCCGAAGAACATGGGGAAGAACAGCAGGAAGAACAGATTGACGTCGTTTTCCCGGTATCCGGGAGTTACTCCGATGAAGTCGAAAAGCGGGTCCATAATGTTTGCGAAGGCCGGTTTGACGATATAAGTCGGCACCTTTTCGTCATCCGGGGCGGGGTTATCGATCTGCATTGCCAAGCCGATAGAGCTTCCCGCTGCTGTCAGTTTTCCGACAAGGGTTTCCGGAATATATCCGAAAATCCAGGAAAGCTGATTTTTGTCTTCAGCGCCATCGCAAGCGGATGAGAACTCCAATTTTCCGGAAATGGTTTTAGCGTATTCGAAAACACGCGGCAAGCCGGTTTTCAGAGTCCGCATTTCATCGGCAATGGCGAGCAGACGGTTTTTCAGGACAGACAATTCCATGTCCAGGACGGATAATTTTGTATCCGGCAGAGTGACTGTTCCGAATTTTTCAGGATCCGGTTCGGAGTCTGTAATCACGAGACAATAAATGTTGTTTTTATCGCGTGATATTTCTGTAACGGATGCGTTTTCGGGCAAATCCGCAACGAAATCGCAGAAGTCTTTTTTGCGCTGCATGCACAAAGAGGGGAAAAGTCCGTTTTCGCGCAGCTGCTTCAGCTGATCCGGATCAAATTCGCCCCAGGGCAACAAAGCCTCCCGGTTCCGTTGACAGGTGTGAATGTCCTTTTCTATTTCAGTGCGCTGTACAGCAAGCTCCAGTACCCGGTCCGAGATTTCCTTCCCGCTCAAATCGGTAGTGCCGCATGGCTTACCGTCTTCAGTCAGCAACAGCATGACCGCGCGGTCGGTTCCGGACAGTTTTTTAGTCAACTGATCCACCTGTTCGGACTCAGGAGTTCTGGCATATTCAAGATGAATGACACCTAAATCACGGAGATGGTCCATGATTCTTTTTTTGTCTTTAGTCATGAAGACGAGAGTGACTTTTTTCATGGGAACAATCATTCTGTCACCTCCTCTGCCTGAAGTTTCTTTTTTGCTATTTTAGAACGAACAACAGCACTAGTCTGGGCGTCACCGATAGCGATTTGAATCAAGCGGATATTTTCCTTAGTTTCCGGGATTTTGACCTTTTCAAACAAGTTGACTCTTTGTGTTGTGGTACGCAGTTCGCATCCGATGAGTTCATACTGTCTGCGGATGACATCGCGTTCTTTCCGGATGGAGACGATATTTTTAACAGCGGTGACGGCGTCGTCAATCCAGGGGTCTTCCAGGAGGAGATTGCAAGGGGTATCCTCGAATTCCACGCTGTTGAAAGAGGGGACAGAGACGCCGGCAATGTTCATGATTTCCGTATGGACGCATTTGATGCGGAACCGTTTACCGATTTGTTCGGGAGCGGCATTATCACCGAAAAGAAGGGTCCAGGACTGCAGAGCAGTTCTGGTTTCGGATTCCCGTTTTTCATTTTCGGCAATTTTATCCAGACAGTGCCGCATTTCCATTTGCAGTTGCTGTTTTTTCAGCTGCAAAGTCGGAAGGAAGCGTTCGAATTGCTTCAAGGCATCCCGTTCCTGTTTCAGTGCTGTTTTTGTCAGTTTTACTTTTGCCATAATTCACAAAACCTTTCGGATTGGCGCGAATTACTTGTCGCCCGGCCAGAATTTTTCAATCAGCTGGGTTTTAATGCCAGTTTCTGTCCGGTCGAAACAGTCAGCGAGGATTTTCCAGCCTAAGTCCAAAGCTTCTTCCAATTGGATATTCACAGACAGGTCCATCATTTCGCGTTCGAAGCGGATACCGAACTTGAGCAGTTTTTTGTCCCAGGAACTCATCTGAAATCCCATGGACTGTTTTTCCAGAGTTTCCTTGTAATCGGCATAGAAACGGATCATGGTGTCCATAACTGTCCGGTGGTCCTCACGGGTTCTGCCGTTTACCTGCTGTTTCAGACGGCTGAGAGAACCGAACGGTTCGATTCTGCCGTGGCTGAGATAGAACTGACCTTCGGTGATATATCCGGTATTATCCGGGATGGGGTGTGTGACATCGTCACCGGGCATTGTGGTTACAGCGAGGATGGTAATGGAGCCGGCTCCGTCGAAATCCACTGCTTTTTCATAACGGGATGCAAGCTGGCTGTAAAGGTCGCCGGGATAACCGCGGTTGGAGGGGATCTGTTCCATGGTAATGGCGATTTCCTTCATGGCATCGGCGAAGTTCGTCATATCGGTCAGAAGAACCAGAACGCGTTTATTCTGGAGGGCGTATGTTTCCGCAACTGCGAGACACATATCCGGAACGAGCAGACATTCGACAATCGGGTCAGCAGCGGTATGTACGAACATAACGGACCGGGAAAGGGCGCCGTGTTCGTCCAGGGTGTTTTTGAAATAGAGATAATCATCATATTTCATGCCCATGCCGCCAAGAATAATCACATCCACTTCCGCCTGCATCGCAATACGTGCAAGCAACTGGTTGTAAGGCTCGCCCGCAGCTGAGAAAATCGGCAGTTTCTGGGATTCCACCAGGGTGTTGAAAAGGTCAATCATCGGAATACCGGTCCGGATCATTTTGCGCGGAATGATACGCTTTGCCGGATTGACTGACGGACCGCCGATTTCAATCAGGTGGTCGTCAATCGGAGGGCGGAAATCTCTGGGTTTACCCGCACCGGTAAAGATGCGTCCCAACAGATCTTCGGAACCGGAAACCATCATGGGGTGACCGAGGAAACGGACTTCGTCACCGGTACTGATTCCGCGTGAGCCGGCAAAGACCTGAAGGGAAACTTTGCCGTCCTGAAGACGGATGACCTGGGCGAGGGAAGTGCCGCGAGAGGTAGTGACTTCCGCCAGATCATTGTAAGCTACCTGGTCTGCCTCAACGGTAATTACGTTACCGGAAATCTGAAGAATTTTGTGGTAGATTTTACGCATGACGGATATTCTCCTGGATTTTGGAAGCAATCACTTGTTCCTGGTTATTGAATTTTTCGGAACGGAACGGCATGTAGTTCCAGTCGGTGAAAATCAACTGCAGTTCCTGGAAGAACCGCCGTGCGGTATCTTTTTCCGTGAAGGTGAATTGAGTGTCCAGGACTTCGCAGACTTTTGCAAAACAGTATTTCTGCCGTTCCGCATCGCAGGCGCCGTCCACATCATCGAAGGTGTTCTGCTGCAGATAGACGAAATCCAGGAATTCGCTTTTGAGGTAAATGACAAAGTCATCGATGCTGGTTCCTTCTTCGCCCACGACTTTCATCATCTGGTTTACTTCCTGACCGCGTCGCAGAACTCCGCGTGCAAAATTTACCGCCTTGTCATCCACAATACTGTTGTAATGACTCCAGCTTTCCAACGGATGAATGGAGGGAAAACGGCGTGCGGAGGAACGTTCCCGGGACAAACCTAAAAACGCTCCGACCACTTTCAGGGTTGCCTGAGTGACGGGTTCTTCAAAGTTTCCGCCGGCAGGTGATACTGTTCCGCCGATTGTTACGGAAGCAATCTTGCCGCTCTTAAGCCTTACTTTTCCTGCTCTTTCATAGAACGAAGCAATTACGGATTCAAGGTAAGCAGGGAAG
>CALCCZ010000156.1 GCA_937900075.1 uncultured Lentisphaeria bacterium | reverse complement strand
ACTTCACTCTGCATATTTTTCAGCTTGGGAGCTGTTGTCAGCAGCGGAATCACATGTTTCCAGTCCACCGTCCCCGTACCGATGTTTTTATGCAGGTCCCAGACTCCATCATTGTCATGCAGATGCGTATTGATGATGTACGGAAGCATTTTTTCCAGAATATGGTCATCCCACGCGGGAGTATCTACACCGACGGCTTTCCAGGCGCTGAACGGATTGGACTCGGGATTCAAGTACCCCTTCGACATCAGATTGGCATGACCGGCGTCATAACAGAATCCTAAATAATCCGAGGGAAAATCCGCTTTAATGGAAAGAAGATTTTCAGGGGTATTGATACGGAACCAGATATTTTCAATGGCGATGGCGACTCCGTATTCTTCGGCAACAGGCAGCAACTGTGCCAAGGCGTCCTTAACATTTTTCAACTGTTCTTCCAACGGCACATCCGGAAACTGGTGGTCATTGCCAATGTGAATGGTAATCGTATCAACACCCATTTCCGCAGCAATGGCAAGATGCAGTTTATGACGGAGAATCAGCTGTTTCCGGCAAACGGGGATATTGCAGTTCAAATCCAATTCTCTTCCGAACGGGGCATGGGCATCTACAAAATCCAGTCCCTCGGCAGCCATTTCCGACTTCAGTGTCTTCACCATTCCGCGGGATTGCAGAATCATGGAAATCAGTTCATCGGAAAGAACAATGTGTTTGACTCCATTGGCTGCCAGTTCATGCATGATACTGGGACGCGCATCCGGATTCATACGGCCGAAATCAAAAAGGAAAGAAAGAGGAACAGGGAACATTTTTCAACTCCAACAGGAAAGATATAAAAAAACACCCCCGGCAGAAAGGCAAAACAACCAACGCCGGGGATTGAGAAAATACGAAAAAACAAAATTATTTTTTCAGAGCTGCCTTATAGGCATTGACCGCGATTTCGAGTCCCTGTTCAAAATTGAAAGAAGGCTTGAAACCGGTAGCTTTCAGCTTATCTACACAGGCGCTGGAATGTTTCACATCGCCGGGCCGTTCGGGCAAATGCACAATTTTGGATTTGGAGCCGAGAATCTTGACGATTTTTTCAGCCAGTTCGTTAATCGTCTGACGTCCGCCGTATGCCACATTGTACACGCCAGTGAAATCGTGTTCCGCCATAAACGCATTGGCTTCGGCAATATCCTTAACGAAAATGAAGTCGCGTGTCTGCTCACCATCACCGAAAATCGTGATGTCTTCATTGTTCAACGCCTTCGTGATGAAAATAGGAACAGCGGCTGCATACGCACTCTTCGGATTCTGACGGGGTCCAAAGACATTGAAATAACGCAGGCAGGCAGTCTGTAATTTGCCTTCTTTGGCAAACATACCGCAATAGTATTCATCATCCAGTTTGGTAATCGCATACGGGCTCTTGGGTTCGGGGAACATGGTTTCCACCTTGGGGCAAACCGGATTGTCACCGTAAATAGCCGCACTGGTACTGAGAACGAGTTTCTTCACACCGGCTTTGGCAGCCTCTTCCAGAACTGTGATCATACCTAAGGAATTGATGCGGTTGCATTCCACGATTTCCGTCATGGATTCCGGTACGGAAATCATGGCAGCCAAGTGAAATATGTAATCAACGCCCTGAACAGCTTTCGCAACATCATCGCGGTTGGTGATATCCCCCTTGATGAACTCACAGTCGAAATTTTTGATATTCTCATAAAATCCGGACCGCAAATTGTCCAAAACACGGATTTCCGCCTTGCCCTGATAGCGTTCTACGATGTGGCTGCCGATAAATCCGGCACCGCCGGTAACAAGAATTTTAGTCATTTTACAAGACCTTTCATAATTTCATTCATTTTGTCTTCCTGCGCTTCCAGACTCTGTACAAGTTTGAACTGGGTGCGGCAGCGGTCGAGATTGTGTCCTTCCCGTTTTGTCTTGAAATATTTGTCGCCGTCAAGATAATCGGTAAGGAAACGGACACCGATTTCAAAGGTAATCAGTTCACCGGAGAACGGCATATTTTCGATTTCCGCAGGGGTAAGGCAGTCGCCAGCGCCTTCCAGGAATCCGCGTGCAAGAGCTTCAAACATTTCCATACGGGCATAAACCTTGGAGAGATCCTTTTCATCTTCCGCTGCCGGGCTGGTGCTGGTGCGAACCAGGTCGCCGAAATCGTACAGGGAAATGCCGGGCATAATCGTATCCAGGTCAATAACGCAAATGCCCTCGCCCGTGTCATCATCCAGCATCACATTGTTGATTTTTGTATCATTATGCGTAATGCGTTCGGGAATTTTCCCCGCAGCCTGGAGATCCAGAAGACGGGATGCCATCTTTCTGTGGGATTGAACAAATTCGATTTCCGCTTTGGCACTTGCGGCACGGCCCATTACGTCCGCAGCAAGCGCTTTGTCAAAATCCGCTATCCGACTGGGCGTATTGTGGAAATTCGGAATTGTCTCATAAAGACGTCCGCCCGGGATATCTGCCAGCAACATCTGGAATGATCCGAATGCACGCGCAGCCTGATAGGCAAAATCCGGTGATTCCAGAACATCATACGTACGGGCATGGTCGATAAAGAGATAGGCGCGCCAGTACTTTCCGTCCGTATCAACATAAAACGGCTTGCCGTCATGAGTTTTGATAATGGTCAAAGCACGGCGTTCCGCATCCTTGCGACCGGCAAGTTTTTGCTTGCTGTGATTCAGCACGCGGGAGATATTTTCCATCAGCTGTTCAGGCTGTTTGAAAATATTGGTATTGATGCGCTGAATAATATATTTGACCTGCTCGGTTCCTTTGTTGAAAACGGCCAAAAAAGTATCGTTGATATGTCCGGACCCATATCGTTCGCTTTGAAGGTAGTCACCACAAATTTCAAAGTGGGAAGCAATTTCTCTGATATCCATGAAATCTCCTCATGCAAAAAGGTTTTCGGGGTAAACACCATTGGCAATCAACGCCTTGATATCGGCTTGGACACGCGGTTTATCTTCACGATAGGTAACACCAAACCAGGCATCTTCACTGGGCAGAACTTTGACTTTCGCCTTGTTCTCGTGAATCAACTGCGCAACAACCGAGGGAATGTAAAATTCACTCTTGAGTTCCGTTCCACGTGAACTCAGGAAGTTTTCAAACATGGCCCCCATGCTGTCGAAAAGGGACGGCATGAATCCCCAGAAATTCATACTGGAGATTTCTTCGCCGCACAGTTCGACCCTCTGACCGTTTTCATCGGTAAAGACGGCTCTGCCGCCTCCCAATGCTTCAATCTTGGTGCGCTCAATGACTTCAAGAAGATAGTTCTCACTGTCCAGCTGGCAAATACCGCGTGACACGCTGCCGAACTCGGAAAGAGTATTTTTAATGGGGAACCCGACCATGTAGAACTGATTCGGATTTGTATTTTCCGCTAAAGTTTTTCCTAACAGTGCATAACCGCTCTTTCCATAGAAATCATCCGCATTGATGACCGCAAATGGCTCAGCGACCTTATCGGCAGCACACATGACCGCATGCCCCGTACCCCAGGGTTTGGTACGTCCTTCCGGAACCTGATACGGAGCCGGAATGGCATCCAACTGCTGGAAAACATATTCCACGGGAAGTCTACCTTCCCAGCGTTTGGAAACGACTTCACGGAAATCATGCTCAATATCCTTCCGGATGATGAACACGACTTTACCAAATCCGCCGCGGATAGCATCAAAAATGGAATAGTCTAGAATGATTTCACCATTGGGACCAACCGGGTCAATCTGCTTGAGTCCGCCATAACGGCTGCCCATACCGGCTGCCAAAACAACAAGTGTTGGTTTCATTTCAATATCCTTTCTTTCTCGAAATCATGCCATCGGCAGACTTGCTGCCGCAATTGCCTGACCATGACGTTTATTTTTCTCATCGGGAATCGCGAAAGAAACTTTATATTCGGGGAACTCGGAACGAATCACTTTTTCCGCCTCTTCCAGAATGATATTGCCACCCTTGCCGCTGGTAACACGACCGAGAATCAACAAACTGTCAATAGCCGGATAGAAATCGTAGTAACGGGCAATCGTATAACCGAACTCAATTCCCAGACTGCGGTAAATCTTTTCCGCACGGGCATCCCCTTCTTCCATAAGTTTCTGAACGCCTTTGAGACGTTCGGGGAATTTCATGTCGGCAGGGAACTCGATACCGGCCAACGGAGCAAGACGGGCTACTCCCTGCTGGGAGAAATACTGAACTCCGCATCCCAAATCACCACTCCACTCATCGGCAGGACCGTTTTCACGGTAGTCAATGGGAACAAATGCCAGTTCGTTCAGCCAATCGGTGATATTTCCATCGGGATTGACATAGCCGCCAGCCATACTCGTACCCAGGGAAACACCGAGAACGCCATTGGAGTTCAACTGCATGGAGCCTGCAAGAGCAGTAACTTCACCGTCATTCACTACTTCAAAGGGAATTCCCCATTCTTTTGCGACATCCACAAAAACGCCCGCAACTTTGCTTTCAAAATCTTCTTTGGGAACACCGCGGAAAAGCGAGGAGATACGAACCCGGTTCTGAACAATGACGCCGGCAGTGGAACCGCCGATGGCATCGACGCGCGGCAAATGCTCTGCTGCACGCTTCAGAGAATCCATGATGCCGTCTCTGTGATACTTCGGATCCTTCTGGAAATACGGATCCCAGGCGATTTCTTCCGAGAAAACTACTTTCCCGTCAATCATAGCAGCAGCTTTACGGTCGGAACCACCGAGGTCAAAACCGATACGGCAACCATTCAAATGTCTTCCGAGGGGCTGTGCGGTAGTCTTCGCTGCGGGAGCATCCGCATAATCGCAATAAACGAACTCCACAGGAGCACTGTAAATGCCGCCCATGACTTCCGCATCAAATTTACGCTCACCGGCTTGGAGGTCGTAAATCTTTGCCATTGCATCGGCAACCTGTTTATCACCGGCTATCGTCACCTTATGACCGCCGTAAATCCAGAACATGGACTTGACCAGACGTTCCACATGACGCAGATTCGCTTCAAATTCTTCCGCATTTGCATTATCGAACAGAATCGTGTCGTAAACACTTGCACTCTGGGCATTGCGTTCCATGACAATTTTAACATTTTTCGCCTTACCGGACGCCTGAACAGCAGAACGGAAAGCACGGTCCCAAAGGACTGCGGGTACGAAATCCGGATCCAGGCACGGAACCGATACGGGCTTCGCATTTTTTTCAATAAGGTCCATCATGATTCTTTACTCCTCGATGGTTTTATATGGTTTCATTTTTGATATTTCTGAATTGATTCAATACGGAAAACTCAGTATCGTGCGCGTTAATATACACACGTGCACGCGTGAAGTCAAACAAAATTGTGTAAAAACAAACGTTTTTCAACTCAAATAAAGAAAAAAAGGCACTGTCGCCAGTGCCTTGCCTGTTCGGAATGTTACTGCGGTTTCCGCTTTTCCGGAGGATCCGGTACAAAACGGATTGCCGCATTGTGCATCAAGTTCAGGTTCAACTCTTTCAAATTCAAATCTTTTTTCAGCTTGTCGCAAAGATTCAGAAAACGAATGAGTTTCTTATGTTTTGCGTTCGGTCCGCAGTTGAGAACAATGGTCGTATCCGGAGCCGCTTTGAATACCTGTGTCAGGTATTTTTCCAAATCCGGCAGCAGCATCGGCGTACCGCCGGCATCTCCGGAGGTATTGACGAAGAAGTAAACACGTTCTTTTTTACGAATCGCATTGACTTCCGCCTGGGATTTCGCATTATCCATCAACTTGGTGATTTCTTCATCGTTGTCATAACCGTCACTTGGCTTACCTTTGTCTGCTTCCCATTTAACGACATCGATACGCAGGATTGCAGGCGGTTTCGAACTGGACGCTGACGCTGCATTGGGAGCAGGAAGGTCCAGAGCGAGATACACGTCTTCCACGACAGGTTTCTGCGTAAAGATAAAGTAGATCAGCAGCAGGAACACGACGTCGATCATGGATGACAGCGGGACCGCAGCCATCACATCGTTGTTCAGTTTAACTTTTTTTCTTGCCATATCTCTGACTGCTCCTTACTCTGAACGCATTGCGTTGAGTTTTACGGAATACAGCAGACGTGTATTGGTCACTGCATCCATCGCTTGTTTGATATAGCCGTGCTGGGCGTTGTAGTCGCCGCGGATAATCACGTTGATTTCTTCCGGATTTCTGCCCTTGGCTTTCTCATCCAGTATCAACGAGTTCAGTCTCTGCGTAATTTTATCCTGGTCGCCTTTTTTGATATCTTCCAACCCGATCTTCATCGAACCGTCCTGGTGAACGTTGATAACAAACGGATTGGCGATTTTTGTCGTTGCAGGTCGCCCGTTCGGAGCTTCCGACAGGATAATTTTTTCGTCTTCGATTTCTTTATCGACAGCGGCGGTAACAACGAAGAAAATGATGAGCAGGAAGACGACGTCAATCATCGAAGATATCGGTGTTTCTGCGCAATCGTCCATCTGCGGCTTTTTTGAGCCTTTACCCATTATTCAACTCCTTGGTTGTGAGTTTTCGTTGTTTCGGAAAAATGACGAAATTACTGTTCTTGCTCTTCTTCGCCTTCTTCAGCGTATTCGCCTTCTTCTTCACCGGCACCGGAGTTGTCCACTTCTGCACCGCGGAGAATCTTGATCAGATCGTATGTAAGAGCTTCCATGGTCAGGATGATTTTGGAAGCATTGTTCTTGACGAACGTGTAACCCAGAATGGCAGGAACTGCAATAAACAGACCGACTGCCGTCGTGTACAGAGCTCCGGAAATGGACATAGCCAACGCATTCGCTTTATTCGCACCGGATGCACTTGCCAAACCGCCGAATGCAGCCACCATACCGGTAACCGTACCCATCAGTCCGAACATAGGAGCCAACTGACCGCAAAGGTTCAGATAATTGACTCGCTGCATCAGCTTTTCAGATTCAATACTGGCAGCAGAGGAAACCGCATCCAGAATCACGTCATAGCCTTCTTCAATGTTGTTGAAACCGGCAAGCAGAATGTTGGACAGAGGACAGGATGTCGCTTCACAATGAGACATTGCGGATTCCAAATCACCTTCTGCCAAAGCTGTTTTGACTGCATCAATCAATTCGGGCGGCATGATTTTGGGAGCACGGATGGAGAGGAAAGAGTCAATAATCAAAGCAACCGTTGCGAACGCGGTCAAACCGATCAGAGACCAGACGAAGTGGTCCATCATGTTTCCGCCGAAAACAATGTCGAAGAATGTCGGCCCTGTAGCTGCTGCAGATTCACCGCCCTCGGCTGCTGCTTCGCCTTCCGCAGCTGCTTCCTGAGCGAACATGAGTGCTGTAATAAACAGAGCAGAGAAAGTCACTGCCGTTTTAGTGAGGAGGGAACTGGTCTTTTTCAGAAGTTTCATAGTAGTTTCCTTAATGTTGTTTGTATTTCTGAATGATTGTTATTTTCAAATATAGCACACAAAAAAATTATTTCAACTTTTTCGTGTATTCACTGTTCGGATAATTTTTCATAAGCAAATCCTTGAAAACCGACGCATGTGCATCGTTGAGTTCCGTCAGAATCAGCCAGGACTCATACAACGCCTGAGGACGGTTCGCAGATTTTTCAAAAAGCAGTGAGGCGCCGAAGAATGACAATGCCGCATCTTTCAGTTTATCTTTTTTGGCTGCGCCGGTCAATGCCTGTGCCTCGGCTTTCAATACCTGACCGCGAAGGAGATAGCCGGTAAAGGCGGAACCGGGATCTTCACGGGTAATCAGTTTCTTGGCGATTGCGTCAGCTTCCTGCAGTTTTCCGCCGGCAAGATAGGTCTCGCCGAGCTGCAGTTGTGCAGACTGGATATAGGTATTGTCTTCCGGAATCACGGCAGTTGCGCTGTCAAGCTGCGCAAAAAGTTTCAATGCCTGTTCAATGTTGCCGGACAGTTTGAATGCCTGTGCCGTTTGATAGGTGCAGTAGATTTCCCAGCCGACATTCATATAGGTCAAACCGGTATCTTCGCCATTGTACACCAGCTTGGTCTGCAATGCGCTAACATACCCCTTTGCAGCTTCTGCATAATCTTTGGCAGCGAATTTTGCATCGGCATCCGCGATTTCTTTCGGTTTCTCAATTTTGTAATATTTGACGTCATTTTTGCTGAATTTTCCACCGGCGTGTCCTTGTCTCCAGCGGAAACTGTCGGCATCTTTTTTGTCAACCGACAATGTTTCAAAATCCTGTTTTTTACCATCGTTGAAAACGACATACCCTTTTTGTGCGGAGACAGCCGCGGGCAAACCGAACAAAGCAACGGCAGCTGTAATCATAAGAAGTTTTTTCATGTGACACCTCTTTGTGTTTTTACTATGTTAATGTTCTTTTCTTTCTTAGAAACTCTTGACCTGGTCGGCATATCTGCCATTTGAATAGAAATCATTGTATTTCTTCTTCAAATTTTCCAAGTCCTCGACTTTACCCAAGTCACGCGCAAGTCTTGCGGAACGGAAGAGAGCCTCTTCCAAATATTCCTCGGTAAACTGTCTGGATTCGTCTTCCGGA
>CALCCZ010000155.1 GCA_937900075.1 uncultured Lentisphaeria bacterium | reverse complement strand
CTTTCCAGTAAAAGAGCCTGATGCCGTGTGCTGAGAGTTCATTTGCGGCATAGTTTTCATAAAAAATGTAACTTCCGAAATAAAAATGTAAAACTGTTCCATTATAATTATGCGAAAGAGTATATAAACCTACTCCTGTCCTAGCCCCCTCTCTAGCTTTTCTTTCTTATTCACTTCTCGCATTCTGTAACTCTCCCCGCGAATATTCACCGTAGTACAGTGATGAAGAATCCTATCAAGAAATGCCGCAGCAATAATTTGATCATGAAATATCTCCCCCCATTTTGAATAGGTTTTATTAGACGTGAAAATAATTGATTTCTTCTCATATCGCGAACAGACCAACTGAAAGAAACAATGTGCTTCATCTGCATCAAATGGCTGATACCCAATCTCATCAACAATCAAAAGATCATAATTTGTCAATCGGGAAATATATCTTCCAAGTGACCCTTTTCGATATGAACGCATCAAACGCTCCATCAAAGTTGCTGCATTAAGATAATGAACTCTCAGCCCTGCATCAATCGCAGCCAAACCCAGAGATGTCGCCAGATGAGTTTTTCCGACCCCCGGAGGTCCTAAGAACACGACATTTTCAGCATTATGGATGAACCTGAGTGTCTTCAGCTCATCAATAACTCCCTTATCAATAGATGGCTGAAAATCAAAATCAAAGTCCTCCAGCGACTTATCATAGGGAATCCCGGATAACTTAAGAGATCGTTCTCTGCGTTTCTCCATACGTGACTGCTGCTCCACATCGAGAAGATACCTCAGAATTTCCAAAACAGGTTTCTTCTCTTTGATGGCGAGTTCCAGATATGAATCAAGAACATCATCAATAGTGAAAAGCTGGAGTTCTTTGAGACTTGCATGAACATGTTCATAGAGCGTGGTATTCATGACTCATTTCCTCCGGCAGCTAATTGCTCATAAACATCCAAAGACCTGCTTTCAACATCAACGGCGCCTAACTGGAGAACATGTTTACCGGAATAAAGTCTACAGGTGTTCTGCTTCATTGTTTCTTCCAAGAGTCCGGTAAAATGTTCCTTGATTCTGATTCTCCGATCTTTTCCAGTTACAATCGTATGTTCACAAATCATCTCGTTGCTGAAATACACCTTGAAAGTACCGTTTGAAATCTTGAGGGTGACATACCTGTTTGCAAAATGATACGGAACTGAATATTTGTTCCCAAGATATGAGATATATGAATCGTTGGTAACTTTTCGTTTTTCAGTGATTACAACATGATATGTTATGAGTCTATCAGGGATTTTCATCATTTTCTGCTCATCCGAAAGCCGTATATACGGGATTTCGTGAGTTGTGCCATGAATTTCATTGTTCACACGTTCCATCCATTGATATGCTTCGTACTCAATTTGATGAAATGAGGTGAAGCTGCTTGCATAGTAAAAATCGGTTTTCACATATTTTACGGTGTTCTCAATTTTTCCCTTTGTCTTTGGGGTATTTGGTTTACAGGTTCGGATGGTGAATCCGCAGAAGTCAGCAAAGTCAAGGAAGGTCTGGTTGTAAGTCTTTTCATTGGTTTGCGCAGAACGACCGGTGACAACGGTTTTCATGTTGTCATACAGAATTTCTTTGGGAATTCCGGAATAGTACTGGAATGCTTCAATATGGCATTGAATCAATGTTTGTACATCCATGGATAATGTGAACTTTACGAATCTCATGCGGGAATAACCAAGAATCATTGTGAATACATAAAGCGGACGATCTTTTCCGTCGAGGTTAATTTCACCGACAAATCCCCAATCTACTTGTGCCTGATGTCCGGGTTCTGTTTCAAAACGATATACGGCAAGGGGTTTTACTGTTCTACGTTCTCTATGGAGGTAATCAGCCAAAATTGAATATTTGCCATCATATCCTTTATCCCGAATCTCACGGTAGATTCGTTTTGCAGTTAAGTGGGGACCCTCAGTAAGTCTTTCTGTGATGTATGGCTTATAAGGGTCTAATTTGCTTGTTCTGATTCGCGCAGAGGGTTTGGGGGAGAGGTTGGAAGGGGCGAGGTATTTTTCTACTGTCCTTCTGTCGTATCCGCATCTCCGGGAAACTTCACTGATGTTGAGTCGACCGTATTCACGTTCGACTTCGTGGGCAATGTCTCTCATCATCAGTTTTTATCCGGTATTCTTTTTAAACTAGGATTATTTCCTTTTGCTAATTGGATGATAGATATTTACAGAAATATTGATACAAAAATTGTTTTAATAGCTATTCGTGATAATATACCGGTCGGAAGCGTCAGAATTGCGGTTGATGATGAATCCAAAACAGCGTATTTGAGC
>CALCCZ010000154.1 GCA_937900075.1 uncultured Lentisphaeria bacterium | reverse complement strand
ATCCCTCTTCATCGTAAAGCCACAATTCCAAGCCTCTTTTTTGAGCTTCGATGCAAGCATGACGGACGAGCTGAAACCAGCGTTCGGAAAGATAAGGTGTTTTGTTTCCATCCCTGGCATGAAGGGCAAACCCCCGCCATCCCCCTTGTTTTGCCAAATCAAGCTGTCTTGTAATTTCTTCTTCTTGCTGATCTCCGTTCCAGAACCAGAAAGGTACAGGACCGAATTTATTTTCATTTATCTTCATAAGTTGGAATCCTTCAGAGTTGAATTGCTATGTTTGATTCTATAATCTACATCCAGAAATGCGTTATTCCAGTACAAACTTGCGAATTAATTGAAAAAAGATACTTGAAAAACAAAAAAACTTCCCTTACGATTTATTCTTAATCCACCGGTGATGAGAAAGGTAAGCTCACTGTTTACAGCACATCGGATCGTTATGCGGTCAAGAAAAAACAATCAGTTCTGTTTTTGCAACAACTCTTCCAATTCTTTTCCTGCCCGGAATTTAATAATTTTTCTTGCGGGAATGGGAACAGGAGTTTCGGGTTTGCGAGGATTGCGCCCAACGCTTGCTTTACGTGTTTTTACTTCAAACACGCCAAATCCGCGCAACTCAATATGACCGCCTTTTGCCAGTTCGCGAGTCATGATGTCAAAAGTCGCTTGTACCGCTGCTGCCGCATCGGTTTTTGTAGAACCGATCAGGGATGCCACTTCGTAGGCAATTTCACGCTTTGTTAAAGACATGTTTTAATTCCTCATGTTATAGAAATTGTTGTTAATTACTGACTTTCACATTTGACAATATAATACTGTTTCCGGGAAAAACAAGAGAAAAAGGGAAAGAAAAAGGAAAAAAAGGAAAGTTTTTTCTAAATTTGTTAAATACGAGGCAAATCGACAATAGGGGCAAACTACGATATTAATATTGGTAGGAAGTCAGTCTTTTATTATTGAATCAAAATGTGAATTCATATAAATAACAATATCGGGTTTTTCCTTCAACAGAATTTTGTCAATATCATTGCCCGTATGTCTTTCGTCAAGCATGATGATTTCCTTTGTTTGCAGTGCAAGATAAGGAACCATGATATTTGCGTATGAATCTTTTATGATGACAATCTTCTTCCCTTTTGCAATGTTTTTATTGATTGCGCGGTAAAGATAGACATCTCCATAGCAAAAAACGGCATAAGGATTGCACAGATAGGAAATTTTTCCATAAATCTGGTCAAATTCAAGAAACACAGAAAAATCCCCTCTGCGAACAGTACTGCGATTATGTTTCATATTAATTCGCCGTTCTGTTTCAAATGATGTGGGCCAAGATGGGCGGTAAATCAGTAAATCTTCTTCTCTGTCCATATAGGCGAGGGTGAGTTTTTTACCCAGAGACCCAATAAAGCAAGAATGAAAAGTTTCATGTTCAAAAACATCCGGTTGCAGATACTTCATGTCATATTCGCATCCGAAGTGATTGTTGAGATAATCAGCAATTGTACGAGCAGCCGTTAGTCCACCGAGAATATTCCAGTGATGATCTGTCTTGAAAAAAAGCTGTTTCCCGGTTGGATCCTGACGGATAAATGTTTCCCGCAAGTCAAGCACACGAATTCCTTTTTGCACAAGTCTGTCTCGTACCTTATCAAGAGGTTTATTGACTCGTATACCATATCCGGAGTAAATTTCCGGATCATAATAAATTTCAGGATATGACCGGATGACTGTAAGAAATTGACCGCCCCAAGTTTGTGTAAGGGAATAAAAGTGTTCAAGATTACGTGTTTGAAATGTTTTAAAGTGTAATTTCTGTAGTATTTTTCCGTTTGGAGCAATGACATAGGGTTCCATCTCCATGGGAGCATGCATGCCGAGCAGTCGTTTCAGATGCATATTATACTCGGAAAACTCGAATCGCAGAGGAAATTCTTTAATGATGGTATTTTCCAAAATTTTGAAAGTTTTTCTGATTTCTGTCTGTTTCTTTTCTGCAGTAAGTTTTATTTTTTCGAACAGAGATGGTGTGCATTTTTGCACTTTAGTGTTGCTTGCCAGCGTTCCGGCTGGATTGTCTTTTTTACGAATTGCAGAAGGAGAATTAATTTTTCTATTTTCGCAGCAAGGAGGTGGAGGCAATATTTCTTTAGCAGCAGTTTTTGTGTATTTACGATCCAATTTGCACTCAAAGAAGTATTCATTTCCCCAAGATTGTATAAATTTTCCCAGCATATTAATCCCCGGAATGGAAAACAGAACCAGAAAAAGTGTGAATGTTGCTGCATAGTACTTATTGGAACGTTCAAACATGGCAGTATCCTAAAAATTGAAATAAATAAACGGATTATTAGTACTTTTTACGACGAATGAAACTGCAATAAAGAGAAGCAGCACCATACACAGATATGTGGAACCTTCCAATAAATGCGCACAGCAAATTCTGAATTTCATATTCTTGATTCGGCCCAGATAAAATCCTCTTTCTTTCAAGATAGGTACAATTGGTATGGAAAAAACAACAGCTGCGAGCAGGAAAGCCCAATATTCACGGAGCATAAAAATGTTTTCCGGAAGATATAGGGAAGTGCCGTTTGCGCCGACCATGACCTTGAGATAATTCCAAGCGTAACTCAAATCCGGTGAGCGGAACAGGACCCAAGCCGCGATTACTGCCGGCATTGTGTAAAACCATCCCCACCAACGTGCAGTACGATCAAGACCGAGACTTTTTTCGATAACGAGGAGAACGAAATACAGCAATCCCCAGCAGACAAAATTCCAGCTGGCTCCATGCCAAATACCAGTTAACAGCCACATTACGAACAAATTAAAAAACAAACGCAATTTTGTTACTCTGTTGCCGCCTAAAGGGAAATAAACATAGTCGCGGAACCATCCGGAGAGAGAAATGTGCCATCGACGCCAGAAATCTGTTATACTTCGTGCAATATACGGGAAGTTGAAGTTTTCCAAAAAGTGAAAACCGAACATCCGTCCTAATCCGATTGCCATATCCGAATAGCCCGAAAAATCAAAGTATATTTGCAGCGTATAACCGATTGCACCCAACCATGCTCCCAGGACGCTTAAATTTCCGGTTGCTGTTTCGAAAGCAGTATCAGCCAGAACGGCACAAGTGTTGGCAAGAATCATTTTTTTAGCAAGTCCACATGTAAAACGTATAGTTCCGGCGGCAAAATCGGATATGTTTTCATGACGTTCTGTCAGTTCAGCGGCAATGTCGCTGTATCGAACAATCGGGCCAGCAACCAATTGCGGAAACAGGGAAATATACAAGGCGATGCGGAAAGGATTTTTTTCTGCTTCCGCATTTCCCCGATAGACATCTATCACGTAGGAAAGAGCCTGAAATGTATAGAAAGATATTCCGAGGGGCAAAGCAAGTTTAACGTAATCTATAGGTTCCGATACGAAAACGGAGAGATTCTCAAATACAAATCCCATATACTTGAACACGAAAAAAACTGCGATATTAGCCGATACTGTCAGACCCACAATGACTTTTCCCATAAAGGTTTTGACATAATAACTGCACCATAGACCGGCAAGATAATTCAGCAGACAGGAAAACAGCAGCAAAATAACGCACAGCGGTTCTCCCCAGGTATAAAAAAGCAAACTGAATGTCAGAAGAATGATATTTCTTACGGTTCGGGAGGATGGTAATAACTTCTCCATTAACGGATGAGCGCAGAACAGAAATAAAATTGCCGCAACAATAACAATTGCAGTTATCGGTACTTGGAACGGGAGCAGATATATCAGCAATGCGCCTAACGAGCATACTGCAATGACCGCCTTCAGTGAGGCTGTAACAGGCAAATACAAGGGGTAATAGTACAAAATCAGCACTATGGGCAGAAAGCAAAAAAGGAATATTGATGACGAAAAGAGCATGATTCAGAAAGATTTCCCGTGTTGAACTCACATTTATAAAACGAATAGAACCTAATATAGACTTAAATCAAAATTTTTCAAGCTGTCGAGATATACTTGAGAAAGAAAATTGATATTTGATGAGACAGCTATTGCTATTGCCATGCTTTTTAATACTTTTTTTCGGGATGTATTTTTTCTCAAACAATGGTTGTTTTTTAAGACTCTTTTTTTTGACTTTTTTTAACAGAATCCGGGCAGAAATAATTTTTGCTGAAAATATGAAGAAACGATATTGATTTTTCGCATTGAGAATGTAATTTAAGGTTTCAGCTTTTTTCCCTTCGGTCGTATGACCGTTGTCTTGTTAAAAAATGAAAGATGGATTTTGATTTATGTCAGTGGTTTATGCGTTCTGCGGATTATTCTGTGCAGTTCTAAATGACTTGTTTATGAAATTAGTAACTGAAAAAGAGTGTTCGAAAGGATTGTTTTTTTGTCTTCTCGGAATTGTATGGTTGTGTGTGTGTGTGTTCTTTCCCCTTGATTTTAGAAACTGGCATGCAACGCTCATCTGGGGGTGTATTGCAAGTGCCTTTTCTGTTTCTGCAGAGGCTTCCTTGTAAGATGCCAGTTCTGCGCTGCCACCCTCAAGTTCCTCAAGATGCAGAACACCTGCCTTGCGCAATGCTTTAAGAGACTCTTTCTTTTCTGCTTCCAACAGAACAAGGGAGATTTTTTTC
>CALCCZ010000153.1 GCA_937900075.1 uncultured Lentisphaeria bacterium | reverse complement strand
GCGATAACGTTTTCGTGATTGCGGAAAACGATACTTTTGATTGTGTTCATCCCGCCTTGATATCCATTGATGACCTTATATCGATTCGCAAAAGCGGATTTTACCGTGAACTGGGAGATGTTCCTACCGAAGTGTTTCAGCAAATTGTAAAAGCAATCCTGGAATATGCTTCAGGCTTGGATGAAAACACGGTAAAATTACTGAATGCTCTACTGCCGTCCGGAGATACAAAATAACCAATAAACAACGGTTGAAGTAAAAATGCTGCAATTGCCGGATTCTGAGGCTGCAAAGAAAAGACGCCGTATTCTTTTTATGGCGGGAAGTGTTTTACTGCCTTTTGTATGGATGCTGTTTTTGCGGGTTATTTCGTTCGGAAATGGTGAAAATTCATTAGATTGTTTCTATCATTTCCGCATCTCAGAGTTGGGACCATCCGTATTTCTTTCCGGTGAATTTCCGGCATTGCAATTGTCTGTCTGGAAAGATTCCTTTGCAGATAAGGAACTGCTGTTTCACGTTTTTCTCTGGATTGTAACGGGTATTCGGAAACTTTTTTGTGAAATCCCGTCCTTGCCGTTTCATTTTGAATATTTTCCGTTTCTGTTGGCGCTTTTGGCCGCATTTGTTTTTGCCGCCAGACGGATGGATGTGCGTGCCCGAATCATTTTCGCGGGCGCCTTATTGCTGCCAATGTTGACGGCAAATGAATTGGCACGAATCGAGATGCTGCGTCCTCATCTGTTATCCCTGATATTCATGTTTTTAGCTTTCGGTATTTTATCCCAAGGCAGTCTGAAGAGCCGTGTGACAGGAATCGGGATATTATCCTTTTTCTATGCAATGGGATATTCCAATCCGCATTTTATTGTTTTGCCCGCCTTGTTTTTTGCCTTGACCGGGTTCGGAAAGGATCGGTTTGCGGGATTTTTGCAGCCACTGATTGCATTCCTTTTGGTTTTTGCCGGATTGCTTCTGCATCCGCATCCTTCCAATATTTTTCTGATTTGGAAAGTCCAGTCCCTGGATGCGATTGCATCGCCCTTGAATGCTTTTTTGGATCCGAACCGGATTCCGAATGAATTGACATCCCCGAATGGGCGTGATTTTGTGACGGCCATTCCCCTGTATCTTGTAACTTTTTTCAATCTTGCGATGCTGATACGGATTTGCGAATATCGAGGTTTCAAAGCCATTCCGTCATCTGCGGCCGCGGTGGCAATAACAGGTTTTTTCTATACGGTGATTTTTTTCTGGATGAAGCGTTCCATTGAATATGCGGCGCCGTTCAGTGTGCTGGCATTTCTTGCGTTGCTGGATTATTGTTTGCGCGAAGATTTGCTTCTGACGGGAATGAAGCAGCATTGGAAACGTTTTTCTCTTGGCATTTTTTGTGTTTCCGTGGCAGTTGCCGGCATTTCCTCTTACTTATTTTACAACAGAACGCATAATCATGTTTTTACAGCGAAACCGGAATTAAGCCGTTATATCCGGGAAAATTTTTCAGAAGGTTATGCTTTGTTCAATGCCGATTGGAGCGATTTTCCGCAACTGTATTACGAATTACCGCAATATCATTGGCAATGGGGGCTTGATCCTTCTTTTTCTTATGCGGCAGATGAACGGAAGGCCAAAATTTTGACCGCGACAGTACCCGCATACCAATTCCGCCAGATTACCGGTCTGCAATATGCGGTTCTGTTGTCACCGCGTGAGGCGAGGAAGAATCATTTGCTTTCCTGCGGCTGGCGGTTGATAGCGGAATTTCCCGGGGAGGGATGGGTATTCACAAATATTCCGGAAACGCAGGAGAAATAAGCGGCGTTATATCTTCAAAAACGGCTTTTTTTTGAAATCCGGAGTTGTATTTGACTGAATCTGTGATACAGTGAGAGAAAGACGCCAGACTCAAAAGTCCCGTTATGGTTATAAATTTTGCTTCTCATTTTGATTTTTCAATTTTAGCTTCTTCGAGTTACTTTGCAAGCAGCTCTTCGGAAGATAAAAGTTGAAAACTCTTCATGAAAATTCAAAATTTACTTGCTACGGCCTATTTTTTTTTGAGACTGCCGTAAAAGAACAAATTACACTAACGAGGAGTTGCTTATGAAATTAATGACTCAAAATCTTGTTCCAGCTGAATGGTCACTGTCCAATGGAATGTTTTCGATTCGCGCAAAAAGCGGACCGGCACTGGCCATGCAGAATATCTCCGGAAATATCATTTTGGATGGAGAATGTTTTTCCCTGACCGAGGCGATTCCGGCAAAAGACTATGTCCGGGATCCTGCGGCGGCAGCACATGAGGAATTGTTATTTTCAAATGGGGTACGCTGGATCCGCAAGGCGTTTCAGGATGGCGATTCGTTTGTCCTGCAGAATATGCTTCGTAACGATGCGGAGAAAGAAATCGCTTTGGGAACATGGAATCTTCTGTGCGGCACAAAGGAAAGTGGTTTGCAGGTGGAGACCGGTATCGTTCCGGAAGATGCCCGTGTGTTTATCTGGCAGCCATGGAATATGCAGATTTCCGATTTGACGGAAGAGAACCGGGATTTTTTTATGACGACCCTGATGCATCTTTCGGATTTCCGGAGTAAACAGACACTTATGATCGGTTTCATTACGCTTGACCGCATGAGTTGCAAGGTTTCTTTTCATACGGGTACGAAAGCGGAAGGAATAACGCAAGTTTATCTGAGCTGTGAAGTCGGGAATTTCAAGTTGAAACCCGGAAAGAAAATTGCAGCGGAAAGCCTTCGCGCAGCCTACTACAAGGATCCGTATGAAGCTTTGACCAGCTGGGCTGATGAAATGTATGATTTTTACAAACCGGATTTTACCGGCACTCAGCGCGTTATTTTAGGCAAGGGAATCTGGCGTGATGCCTTTACATCACCGACTTTGACTGTTGAAAAATGTCTCCGCAGTTGTGAAAAAATGTTGGAAGGTCCGCTTAAAGGATTTGGAGTCCACACACTTTACGGATCTCCGCATGCGGTTTTCAAAGGCGGTTTGCCCGGTAACTGGATGACTTTTGAAAAAGCAGACAGCGGCTGTTACGAAGATATTTACAAGGAAATGAATGCCAAGGGAATTGATTTTAAGTTCTGGTTCTCTCCATTTTGGTTTTTCAGTGAAGCGGAAGAAACACTGGAAGAAAACCGCGCAAATTTGCTGAAATGGGAAGACGGCACACCTGTTGAATACGCATTTCACAATGGTTGGGAACTCGGACGCGGACGGTACGGACATGATGTTTTGCATCAGGTGTTTTTGGATGGTACCGATCCGCGAACCAAAGCTTATTTGCGGAAAGTATTCACTTTTTACCGGAGCTTGGGAATTAACGGATTCATGCTGGATTTTCTCAGCGTAATTCCCGGTACGAAATATTATGACGACAATAAATTGCCGATTGAGGCATCGCGCAGTATTTTTACCACGATTCGTGAAGCATTGGGACGTGAATCGCATTTGCAGACAGCTGTTGCTTCCAGCCCCAGTTACATCGGTTGCGTGAACTCGGCACGTGTTGTCCGCGATTTCGGGGAAGGGCGTCCCCAGTATCCGCTTCCGAACTGGCAAAATTCCTCCTACTGTATGCATGACTATCATTTTGCCAATCTTGAATCTTTTATGCAGAATATTGCTGCCAACTGGTTTACCAATGGTAAAATTTTCATCAACGATTTGAATGAACTTACCATCGATAAACCTGTTCCGCTTAATTTCGCACAGTGCGCCACAACACTTTACGGATTAAATGGGGACAGTCCTTTGGGAATCGGTGATGATTTGAACGTGATCGATTCTGAGCGCTTGCGAATGTATAAACTGCTGTTGCCGAGAACCGACGGGAATACGATACCGGTTGACTTGTTTGACCGCACTACCTCTGCCGGTGGATGTCATATTCTGAAGAAACCCATTCATACGGCATACGATGATTATATGCTTTGCGCGGTATTCAATACGCAGGTGAATGCGAAAGTCTATACCGAACGTATCAGTTTTGCGCGTCTGGGGCTGGATGCTTCAAAGGAATACTGTGTATATGAGTTCTGGAACGATGAGTACGTTGGTATTTTCCGCAATTCTTTCCCTGTTGAACTTACACAGAACGGCTGCAAACTGTTCCGTATTTGTGAGCATCGCGACTATCCCTGGCTGATCGGTTCCGATATGACCATTGAACAAGGCAGATCGGAAATTGAAGACCTGGTCTGGAACGCGGAGAATTTGACTTTGACCGCAAAAGTAACCCGTCCGGTGGGTGAACGTGGACGTTTGATTTTCCTGATGCCGATTTGGCTGCGTGTACTGAATCATGACCGTGTCAATACCATGCGTGAAACCATTGCCCAGCAGACAATCGCTTCCACT
>CALCCZ010000152.1 GCA_937900075.1 uncultured Lentisphaeria bacterium | reverse complement strand
CACGAACCATCTTGTCGTTCGGAAGGAATGTTGTTGCATTGTGCTTCAGAGAATGGGTATCAGCGAGCATTTCATGCCAATCGGAATCACCATACTGATCAGCGATATCGGGATCGATGGTGCTGACTGTGATGTCTTTCTTCTGATACCAAGTCGGTTTAACCGCAGGATTCTTGGAGTAATCAACACTGGGATTCAAATCCTTGCCCGTGTAGGCATCGCGATAGGCATATCTCTCCCAATCTGCTCCTGCTTGGGGGGGCTCAGAAGCCACAACCGTTTCGGAGCGGGGAACAGTAGGACGTCCTACCACATACTGAAATCCGAGTTCTTCCAAGTCATTCATGGAGACTTCCGCGAACTTGACCTGAATTTCGATCTGAGGATCGTTGGTATTCAGTTCTTTGATTTTTTCACGGACTTTGTCCTGATTTTCAGGAGTATTCGTGACAATCAGCTTATTCGTCTGTTCATCGTAGGTGATTCTTGCATTTTCCGGGAAATCAATACCATTATTCTGGAAATACTCTTTCAGCTGATCTTCTTCAGTAGAATCGTTAGCAACAGCAGAAATCTGTTCCTTTTCTACAGTGTAGAACTCTGTCACGAAATCATCCAGAGGAACATCTTTCTTTGCAATGACGACAGCATACTCTTCCACACGGTAATTCAATCCGGCATTTTCACAGATGGCTTCGATGACTTTTCCGAGAGAAATTTCAGAACCGCCTTCTGCAGCAGAATCTTTCTTCTTTTCTGTATTCTCGCCCTCTTCACCTTCTTCGGATTCGCCGGAGCCTTCTTCATCACCAATGTAGATAGAAATCAAAGGCATGTTGTCATCACCGGACCCTTCGGATTCTTCATCTCCTTCTTCTGCCTCACTGTTCCCTTCAGCTGAGGTTACCGGTCCTTCCAGACGCAAGACAAAGTTCACACCAGGGGTTTCCCCTGCTTCAACGGACTTGTCTTCTGCTTTGGAACGATCTTTGAGGTATTTGATTACTTCGATAAGCGGAGTATCTTCAAAGATCAGAGACTTGAATTTGATGTTATCCAACTTGCTGCGAAGTTTCCTGGAAGGATCTACTTTTTCAACCGGAGTAACGGACACTTCATCCTGACCATCCTGAATGTTGGTAAGACTGACCGGGCGAATCGGTTTCCATGCCACTTCATCAATCAATTCGGAGGCAGTTAAATCCTTGCGTTTCTTTCCGGCTTCAATCATCTTCAGATAGATTCGTCTGAGATAATCGATAGCAACAGTATTATAGGGATCCTGTGCAATGACCTGATCGAACAATGCACGCGCTTCATCGAAACGCCCAATGCGGTAAAGTGCTTTGCCGCGCTGCAACTGGATTTCGATTTCATTGTGTTTGTCCGCCTGACCCGGTTCGATTTCCTCAAGTTTGACTTTGCCGTAAAATTCAATGTTGTTTTTCATTTTTTCACAACGCTGAATTGCTTCGTCCATCTGCTCTTTCGCCTGAGGATAAACTTCCTGTGCCTTGCGGCATTTTTCAATTGCCTTGTTCAAATTTGTCAAAGGCTCAGTTGTATCCGGAGCGGATCTGTACAATTCTTCCGCCTGACGATACAAATCTTCTGCCCACAAGGCGTATGTGTCGTTGCGTTCTTTCTTCAATGCAAGGACTTCCTGTGTATAGGGAGAAGCCACATTGCTGGAACGTTTTTCCAAAATATCGATAGCTTTTGAATAGGCATTGATTGCCTGTTCATACTGTCCCTGGGCTGCCAGTTCACGTGCTTTGTCGCGATGTGACTGAGATTCCAGTACTCCTTCTTCCCGTGTGATTTTTTCACGGACGATATCGGCTTTCAACTGCTTGGCTTCCGGAGTTTCAGTCGGTTTTGCTGCTGCCGATTTTGCTGCTGCCGGTTTTGCTGCCACCGGTTTTGTTGCCGCCGGAGCTGCCGGTTTTGCTGGAGCGGCCGCAGGTTCCGCTGCTGTTGTACCGAGTGCGCAACCCGCAATCAGACAAACGGCAAGAGCCTTGTAAACAAGTGTGCGTTTCGGGAGAGTTTGCATTCCAACCTCCATTGCATATCTGATGTAATTATGATTCATAAGTCATCAACCTCCTTATCTGCGGAAATCCGGAATGCCGTTCGGCGGATTGTTGTTACAAGGAACACCATCACCGCTGACGAGACGTGTTGTTACAGAAATCAACAGATTGGAACGTTCCAAAGTATAGGCTTGTTTGGAGAAGAGACGTCCGATCAGAGGAATATCACCAAGAATCGGGAAGCGGTCTTCCATGGTTGCCTGTCTGTCGATAACCATACCGCCGATAAGCATCGTCTGTCCATCAAATACTTTCACGTTCGTATTGACTTCGCGGACGGCGATTTCAGGCATTTTCAACGTGATTCTTGAAGTCTTTGTCTCGTACTCCGGATTCGGGTCTTCATCGGCTCCTACAACCGCTTTCGCATTGTCGCCCATCGGCTTAAGAAGCTTGTTCGCACCTTCTTCTTCCGGTGGTTCACGTTTCATATACACATCATAGCTGTAATCGGACCAACCGGTCAATTCTGTAACGGACGGGAACAGCTGGAGTGTAATCATTTTGTTATTGGAACTGACAGTCGGTGTAACCGTAAAGGAAATACCTACGTCAGTCGGATCACCGAATTCCGGATAGGACGGCTGGAATTCAAAACTGGTACCGTTTACGTTCGAGGTATCGGGTTCTGTCCAGGATTCCGGGAAATACATCTGCTGAACCATCTTGATGTTCGCTTCCGTGCCGTTCGTTGTAACAACTTTCGGTGTGGAAAGCAATTCCATGCGGTCGGTACGGTCAACTGCAGTAACTGTCAAATACAGACTTACACGTGTATTTCCACCGATTTTGACGTTCGGGATAATGTTCATGCAGTTGATGAACTTGTTATTGCCAAGTCCGCTGTCACGCAATGGTGTGGACATGGAGTAATCCCAGTTGCCATCTGTGGTGCTGGCAGTAAGCAGCCAGTCAAATCCTAATTCTTCCTGGTCGTTCAGAGAAATTTCCAGCATCTTGGATTCAATCAGAATCAGCGGGTTTTCAACGTCCATTTCGCGGGCAAGAATTTCGAGTTTAGACAAGTACTCACGCGTGTTTTTAACGGTGAGACGGTGAGAACTCTTGCTGTAGTAAATCGTGCATTTGTCATCAAATTTGATACCGCGTTTTTCGAAAAATTCTTTCAACGCCTTATCGGTGACTTTTTTCTGTTTCTGAACGTTGGCTTCTACACCAGCTTCAATACCACCTTTGCCCCAAACAGAATCTTTGTCACTTGCAGCGGCATCTTCACCACCTTCTTCGTTGCTGACCATGCTGTTATAAACGGAAAGACGGAGCGGAATTTCACGGATTTCATAGTTTTCAATACTGTTGCCGTATTTTACCATGCTTTCTTTGTCCGTTGTCCAGGAAATCCCTGTTTTCTTGCAAAGATAATCTAACACTACATTGATAGGAACCTGGTCGAGTTGCAATGTGACAGTCTTGTCGCCGGAAGTTCCCAAATCAATCGGCAGGAAGTTGATACCCACATGCTGCGGGTCGACTTCTTTACTCTTTTCACGGATTTTGTTGATCGCGGAGCGCAAGTCATAGTCCACAAAATCGACAGAAATTTTGAGACTTGTCAACTTGTCCATGACCGGATCGGAAGTGGAGCGATTGCTGACCACCTGTTCACGGTTTCCGACATTGGATACGCCCGGAGACCAGGACCAAATGGTTTCTGCGTCGATACGGAGCATTTCATTGTATGCACGGAGTTCCGCGTAGAAATACAGTTTCTTGTAAATCTTATCAAGAAGACGCATAGCTCTCTGTTCATACGGATCCTTGACAAAAATTTTCTCGCAGAAATCACGAGCCTGCGTATATTTGCGGTCGCGATACAGCTTTTCGGCTTTCGCATAGAGTTCATCAATCTGTTTTTCACGTTCAAAATAGAACGGATCTACAGCATTGACGGATGTTTCATCTTTAACTTGTTTTGCGCTCGCAGGTTTTTCACAATTGTCAATCAAGTTTTGAACACGGATACTGAAATCATTGTTCTGGAAATTGATAGCCAATTTCAACAAAGTCGCCATTTCAACATTCAACTGCTGCCCCTTGGCATTTTTCAGGGAATCATTCAAGTCAAACAGAAGATTGGTATTTCCGTCTGCCTGTTTCTTAGCGAGATCTTCGGCTTCGCTGGGAGTTGCAACGCCAAAGTAATAATAAAGTTTGGCTTCGCCCGCAAGTTTGGTTGCTTCTTTTGCAGCTTCTATACCTTTTTCCGTGGCGCGGAAAGCAAGAGATTCTTCGTATTTTCTTTTAGCCGCTTCGAATTTCGCTTCTCCACAGAGAATGCGAGTGCTTTCCAAATCGTTTTTAAAACGTTTCTGTATTTCAGCGAGTTTTTTGAGCGCTGGTTTTGCAGGACTGCCACCGGCTTTGATGATCAGTTTATCCGCTTCTGAAAGTGTTTTCAACGCTTTGAACGGATCGTTGCCTTCTTTTTCCGGATTGGCGAACGCTTCGGCCTCTTGTAATTTCCGGCAGATTTCTTTCTCTTCTGTCGCCCAACCGTCGTTTACTTCTTTAACTCCGGGAATTTCTACCTTCTTTACGGCGGGCTTAGCATTTGCAGTTGTTTTTGCATTTGCAACAGCAGGTTTTGCTGTATTGTCTTTCTTTTGATTTCCGGCAGGCTGGGCAGGTTTTGCCGCCGTTTGTACTGTTTTGACCGGCGCAGGCTTGGCATTTCCCTGCGCTTTTCCTGCATTGGCATCCGCGGCTACCATCATTCCGGAGAGAGCAAACAAAGCGGCGACTGTCAATGCCGATGTCCCTCTTCGGGATGAGATTTGAAGAAGCAACGATTTCTTCATAGCGTCATCCTTGTTGAATATGTTTTTCTTGTTATATAAGTTCACTTTAGGTTCTCCGGATTACTCTTTTGTCTGATCATTATTTTCGGTTTCTTTATTGGAGTCACCGGATTTTTCTGATTCTGTTCCGGTACTGAGCATACGCACGGCATACGTTGTTTTTCCGTCAGCAGCAGTCAGAATTACAGAAGTATCGCTTCCGGTTCCTTCTACTGAAGTTACGGTGTATTCTTCCTTGGAGTTGTTTCCATCGCCGAGCAGAATTTTTGCACCGGTTTTTGTGATGATGATTTTGTTGTCGATTGTATTTCTCAACGTGATTACGGCATAATCCGTAAAGATTTGCTGATCTTTATAGCAATTCAAAACCAATTTATCCGAACTGCGTTCGATAATGGCATAATACTGTTTCTTTTTGCCGGGTACTTCCTTGATGTCAATCAAGGTAAATCCAGTCATGGTATCTTCTTCCTTCACACCGGAAATCTTATTGCGCCATACGATATTGACTTCTTTTCCATTCTTCGGCAGTGAGAAACTCTTTCTCAAAGCCGGTGAACCTTTTTTAACGGCAGTTTTACGGAACACAAATTCCACTTTCTTTGCGGATATGTCTTCAACCCGGATGTAAGGACGTTCTTCATTGTACTTGCTGAGAACCGGTTTGAGGAGTTCTTCCAGAGAATCCTGTTTGGGTTCTGTTTCCAGAACAATCTTCGTGACATACAGAGGATGACTTGCGGCATTTCTCGGATCCGTTTTGGCTTTATACTCTTCCAAGTTTGTAAAACCATCTTTGTCCGGGTCTTCGTCTTCCGTAGCGTTCAGTTTGTATTTCATTTCCCATTCATCGGGAATACCATTGTTGTTCTTATCGGTATTTTCTTCGACTTCCACCTGATTCAGTTCGACTTGACGGTCAGAAAGACGCGGCATCAGAGTTTTTCCGCATGCCTGACACTTGCCTTCCTTCTTTTCACCTTTCTGGGGAAAATCGCTTGCACGAACCAATTTGCTGCAATGGGGACATACAGCGAGCGGAATCGGAGTCATCATATCGGATTTATCTTCAGCGATTTTGATGGACTTATCTTTCTGGGTATCGGACGGAGATGCTGTGTCACGAATCCATTCATCCCACTGAAGAGCATCAGTAAAGACTACACTTTCCTGAAAACGGTGTTCTTTGGAATAATCGATTTTTTTGAAATCGGGAGCAGGATCCTGTTTGTTGACAATGTCATCTACTTTCTGATGCTGTGCATTTTGAATAATTGACAACTGGAAATAAAGCAATCCGACGAAAAGTATGAGCAGGACCGCCAAAATAATTTTTTCGTAATGGGCGTGCAGGAAATTCTGAGTACTCATTCTACCTTATATCCTTCCGTGGTTACTTCGATTTTTTCATGTTAAGAGAATCTGCAACATAGAGAATGTAGTCAAGATTGAACTCGGCTTCCACCATATCACTGATTCCGACACGCGCTGCACCGTACAGGGGATCCGCTGTTACATCAATCTGGACTGCAGTTTGCGGCTGCGCTTTCTTATCCTGTTCAGCTTTCTCTTTTCCGGCATTGGCGGCAACTTCTCTGGGTTTCAGCGTCATTACATACTTTTTGACTTCATCCAGTTCTTTTACCATGGTGCCATCCTGATTGGCTCCCTGAGGATAATAGCTTTTCATCATGAAATTGGTGATGCAGTACACTCTGTGCTCTTTATAGGCATGATGCATTGCATTCAGCATCTTGCGCAACTGTGTCAGAGAACCGATGACTTTCACGTTGTATGAATAGGTCCGGTATTCGCCGTTTACTTGTCCCAACAATCCGCCACTGCGTGTGCGGTCAGGTGAAAGCGATACAAGGGAAGTAATTCCTGCTTCGTGCATCAGACGGAACAAATTGTCGTAAACCTGAAGATGCAGCATAAGATGCTTGACATTGTCCGGAGGAGGAAGTCTTTCTCCAACGGTTGCGTCAGTGTCGCGGAATGAACTGTCATTGCCGCCTTCCACGTTTTTGGCGATCATGTTCAGTTTTGCCGGAGACAAGAAACGACCTTCCGCTTCTTTATCCAGATCATATTTCTGACGTGCCCACTTGATGAAGTCCTCACGATACTTTGGAAATTCATCGTTTCTCATGGAACGTTGCAGTCCTAAAGCCTGGAAGAACAGAGATTCACCGCTGGCATAAGAATCTTCCCGTGAAACTTTCTCTATGCTCAGTTTATCCGTTTCTGCGCAGAATACTTTGAATGCTTCATTCATTTTCGCTTTCACATCGGTCGGATCTACTCCGTGAACCTTCTTGGAAAGATTATCCCACATCTTGGAAAAGATCTGTTTCTGAACGGAG
>CALCCZ010000151.1 GCA_937900075.1 uncultured Lentisphaeria bacterium | reverse complement strand
ATGCGAATGCCTGTCGGTTTACAGTTCGGCTTTTCTGGCTCGATGATAAATGCGATGATGCAATATCTTGGATTCGTGCACAAATGGATAAGACAGGGCAGAAGGATCGTTTCATGAACCAGCTTATTGAAGATACATATAACCATTTCATGAGATATGATGATTTGATTGCCCATAAACGTAGTATTGGCGATTTGTACGGCGAATTGCGTTTGATCCGCGATCGTTACCCCCAAAAAGCTTTTGAGATTGCGCTGAAATATTTGTCCGATGCAACACTGAAAGAAAATTTGAAAGTCAGTTTTGTGTCTTTGTTCTTTGATGGCAGCCGCGAAAGCAGTGAAATCAGAAAGAAATATCCCCAATATGCAGAGAAACAATACGTTGGGACTTATATTGCAGCATCGAGAGAGGCTGTAACCTTTGGTAACTATGATTTACTGGAGGAATTGTTGGGATATTGGAAAAAATCCAGTCCCAAGACTAATCTGGAACGGGAAAATATGTTTCTCCAACTTTATGCTGTGCGCAATGATTTCCGGAAAATTTCTGAAATGATTCAGGTTCTTGAATCCAGCGGGGATTTGAACGCGGAACAACTGATGCCGTTCCAATTTTGTTCCGCTACGTTGCAGTTAGCTGACAAGGATGGAATTTTTACGAGGTTTGCGAAGAATTACAAGTTCGGCGATATTGCTCCAGACAAACGTGCGGATTTGATTTTAAAAGCTTCCAAATTGAATTTGCTTGCACGTCGTTTTTTGTCTGCTGATGAGGCGTATAAATACTGGCAGTCTCTTTATAAACCGGAACCGAAAAAAAGTTATGAAATTAGTTTTTCCAATACCCCGATTCTTGGAATAGAGGGATTTAAACTGCATGCAGGCAATGCTCCGATTCAATATATGGACCGGAAATTCGGTGGAAACATGGATTTTCTTGTAACGGATGTTTCAACTGGTAATCGTGCAGCCGGAATTGGAAGTGATTCAAAGAAATCCATGCGCCCGACGGAAATGCAGACTGTGTGCGATGAAAATGGTATTCATTTTCTGTTTACAGCTTTTGATGAAAAGACACGCGATATTGAAGCCGGAACAGTCGGGGCAGGGTCGTTTGAAATGTATTTTGCGCCCGGTGTAAACCAGCCGTATTTCTGTTTGCTGCCAGACCTTACTAACGGTGTTTGTCATACTTGGGATACCACCTATAACACACAACAATGGCGTCGTCCCGATTCCGGAACACAGAAACAGGATATTCGTACGGAACGTGTCTTCACTCCGGACGGCTATCAATTGTATCTTTTCATGACATGGACCCTTTTCTTTGACAAACTCCCTGAAGCGGGGGATTATTGGGAATTTGAAAATGTGCATTGGTCACGTTTCGGCGGATATTCCTGGAACGGGATGAAAACGATACACGGTCGCTCCACTTGGGGTAAATTAACTTTTAAAATCACCCCTGAGCAGATGTTGAAAATTAAAACAAAAATCATCTTTGCCGCAAAGAAAGCATACTTGAGTGAAAAACAGACAAACGCCAGTATTCATGGCGCCATTAGTCGTTGGAAATCTGATAAGGTTTTAGGAGATTCTGAATTTTTTACACAAAAGGTTTCTCCCACAGTGAAAAAATTAGATGCCTGTCTTCCCCTTGTAAAAGGAGAAATGACTCCGGAAATTGTCGACAAACTCTTTAAAGAGGCAGTTCCGGGTTGGTTTAATATACGATTGATTATTTCTGAATTGAGACGCGAGTATTTGGAAGAGTTGTTCACGGAATAACTGCGAAGGTGTTTTTTTGAAATATTATGCTTCCTGAGAATCAAACAAAGAAACAAGGATAAAACCATGAGACAGAAAAATATTTTTTTGATTATTGTAGGTTTGTTGTTCCTTTTTCCTATTTGGGGTATGGCTCAAATGGAAAAGATCAGCATTCAAAAGACTGAAGAGAGTATAAAACGTTGCGAGGAGTTGACTTCAACGATAGTCAATCCGTATTTGAAAACTTTTTGGGCGGGACGCAAAGAATGGAGTGAACGGCAAATGGTAAATGCTGTTCGAGTCGCGGAGGATATTGGGAAGCATCCTGAATTTAATGGATCAATCGTTTATTATTCAGTACCTGCGATGAGTGAGCAACAGCGTTTGCCTGATACTTATCCATTGGATGGTAAGGCTTTTTCAACTGTTCGGATTATTACAGCAAAAGATGAATATGAACCGGGTTCATTTGTTCTGTATTCTTTGGCAGATTTAGGAAAAGTTGAATTGAAGCTGAGTGCATTCAAAAGCAAGGAAGGCAAGGAAATTGCTCCTGAAAACTTAGATTTGAAAGTTATCAAAGTATGGTATCAGAATGGTAACGGATGGTACAGTTATTTCGGGGATACAGAATTAAAACTGACGCCTGAACTGCTGTTGAATGATGAAGATTTGATATTGGTGGATGAGAAGAAAGTCCAGAATTACGCACGTTTGAAAGAAAAGGATGGCAGAATATCATATCAGTGGATTACTCCTCCGCTGGAAATTGATAAACGATTTGGAGAACCATCATATCGCCATTTTTATCCATTTCAGCCGATGCGTCCGAACTTTTGTGATGCGAAGACATTGCAACCTGTAACTTTGAAAAAAGGCGATTTCAAACAGTTTTTTCTTACGGTTCATGCGACAAAAGATCAGGCACCCGGATTGTATTCCGGTGATGTTCGTTTGCTCAAAAACGGAAAACAGATTGCTATTGTTCCAATTGTTGTGAAAATTCTACCGTTTGTTTTGCCGGAACCAGCATCCTATTACGATGTCGAAAAGCCCTTCCGGGTGTCATCTTACAGCTATATCAGTTTTGATTTGATTACTTGTGAGAACGGTGGTGATTTGGAACTGGCAAAACGTCAGTTGGAAGCTGTTCTTGCCAATCAGGTACGTCATAATCAGACAATGCACATGGTTCGCGGACAGGCGCCTTACTATGAACATGATTTTACCATAGACGTGATGAAAAAAGTTGGGATGCATACGGATCGTTATCTTATGGGTGGAAATCCCAATACAGGGACGAATCGTCTGGATATGCAGCATAATGCAAAAATGCAGCGTAATTACTATCTGAACAAAGTCGGACATACGAATATTTATTTCGGTTATGGAGATGAACCGCCCGCCAAGTGGGTTATGTCATCCCGGCCTGTATTTGAAATTTATCAGAATGCCGGCTTAAAGTTTTTTATCGCAGGGAAGGACCAAGTGTTTTACAGTGGCGGTTATGTTTATGATTTCTTCAATACAGCAATGAATCCTGAAGACAGAGAGGCTTCACGGAAATGGAATGAAGTTGGACATGCATGGGTTGCCTGGTACGCGACTCATCACGTTGGACCTGAAAATCCTGCTTACAATCGTCGTCAATACGGGATTGCACCTTACCTTGCAGGATACAGTGCGATGTGCAATTATGCCCATCACTTTGGACCATATAACGACCGCACTTTAACATATAAGCCGATGGTTTTTGCTTATGGTTGCGGTGATGGTGTCATTGACACGATTCAATGGGAAGGATTTCGGGAGGGTATTGACGATATCCGTTATGTAACTCTTTTGAAAAAGCTGGCTTTAGAAGCAGTGAAATCCGGCAATCTTAAGGTTCAATATGCGGGGAGAATCGCATTGCAGTTTCTGGCTGAATTGGATGCCGCGTCTTGTGATTTGAATCAGACTCGTTTGGAAAGCATCCGCATGATTATTCAGTTGCGTGATTTGTTGAAGAAGTAAACAGAACAGGAGAATATAGAACATGAAAAATCTTTTTTTATATTTTGTCGGAGTTCTTTCAGTATTGAGCTTTTTCGGTTGTATGGGAAAGTCTGACAGTGGCCTTGACAAAGAAATTTCGATTTCTCCCGAAAATAAAATTTCTCAAAACGTTATCTCATCGTTCCAGAAATCAGATATGAAGAGAAGACAATGGAGCGAAATATCCGTTAAACAGGATAAGGAACCTACTGATGAATATGATGTAAAAATTTCCACAGCAAGAAATTTAGGTTATAAAGGCCGTTGGGACGAATCTGCCGAAGCTTTGAAAGCACTGTTGAAAAATGAAAAAATCTCCGCACGGAAGAGATCCGGAATCGTTGTCGCCATTGCAGATACTGACTTCCGTCGTCGGCGTTTTGCCGAAACCGTAGCAACAGTCGATGTATATTTGAATGATGCAACTTTGCAGAATGTTATTCAGACCAAAGACAGAGCAGTTCTGCTTCGGATGAAATCGGACGCACAGTCAAATCTTAACGATGTCAAAGGTCGTGCGGAGACACTTACAGCGCGATTAAACGAGTTTATCTCTGAAGATGATGCTTACCGTACAAAGATACAGATCATTCAGTCCTACTCTCGTTTGGGATACCATAAAGATGCAAGTTTGATTTATCTGGCGTTGGCTGATGCTAAACAATTGTCTGAGGAACGAGTATTGGAATGTTTAGGGGGAGCATTATCCGAACTCCGCGCCATGAATGATATTCCTGCAATGGAACAGATGACAGAACGTATATTCCGTTTGCAGAAGGATACTGCTAAGCGGAATAATATTCTTTACTGGAATGCGTGGAAATACAGAGATGTGAAGAAATTAGATAAGGCTAAAGAAATTTTTCTCTCTATTGTCCGGAATGAAACGCTGCCTCCACAACTTCGGATTGATGCGTTTATGCAGTTTGGAAATATCATACGTGGAATCCGGAATGCAGATAAAAAACAGTTATTGACTCTTGCGGAAGAAACGGTGTTAAAAATCAAGAATATACATCCTGTTAATTACGGACATTTGCATGTTTATCTTATGAAACTGTCTGTTGAAAATCTTTCCGATCGTACTTTGGCAGAGAAATTTGCAAATAATGTTTTATCCAATCAGGGGACCTCTTGCGCAGCTAAACTTGAAGCGATTCGTCTGCTTGCGGAAAATGCTGCATTGAACGGAAATTTTGCTGAGGCGGGTAAAATCGTTGACAAAGGATTCCTTTATGAAAGAGCAACGCTTTACGAGTTGATTCAGCATTTGCGTTTTGCTTCCAATCTGTACAAATGGCAAGAGAAGTGTGAAGAGTGTATTGCGTATCTGCGGAGCAAACAACCATTGTTCATGGAAAAATCTAATATGCCGAATAGCGCGTATATTCAGGTACTGTCGAACCATTATCTGTCTTTTCAACGTTTTGACGATGCAGCAAAAGTTTGGATGGATTTCGGTATTGATGAAGGGGCATATAAAGTTTATGCTCCTTACCTCCCGGAAAAAGCTGCGAAAATAGCTGACAGAATTCTTGCAGATACGTCAAAGTCAGATCAGATTAGAGCCGATTTGCTACCCCTTGATTCATCTGTACGTGCGTGCAATTTGCGTAAAAAATATCCTGAACTTATGGATAAAATTTCTGTAAACGCCCTGGAAAATGCAATCCGTAGCGCCTCTACCGGTGGTAATTCCAAACTGGTGCTTGAATTTGCACCATATTTCTTCAAACGTTGTACAACACCCGCTTATGTGATGTTGCAAATTATATTTCAGGCGAGCTTGCTTGAAAATAACATTCAGATGTTACAAGATTGTGCTCAAAAATACGCCGTCGATAACGTCCGATTGAGTACAGAACAGAAGTTTTTCTTGCGTTTCCAGTTTGATACTTTTCAGAATGCAAAAAAACAGTCCGGAAATTTCCGTACATTTTACGAAAATTATTCCTTCCCGAAAAACTATAAAGGAAAAATCCGTGCGGATTTGTTGCTGGAGACAGCTGCTTTAGCATTGAATGCCCGTATGGATATTTTGGCAGATGAAATTTACAAACAATATAAAGGATTATATCAGAAAGAGTTGAAAAAGAACTACTGTGTAACATTTTCGGATTTACCAATCTGTAATTTGACCGGTTTTTTAGCAATGCCGAAACAACCTGAAAAACAGTTGATGGATCGCAAATATGGTGGAAACATGGATTTTCTTGATACGGATGTATCCACTGGCGATCGAGGAAAGGGTATAAATTCTGAAAGTTCTGTCTCCCAACTCAAGCCTACAGAAATGCAGATAGCTGCCGATGAGGCAGGAATTCATTTCCTTTTTACATCCTATGACGGAAAAAAAGATGAGGTGGAAGCTGGATTGACAGGCGCAGGCGCATACGAAATGTATCTTGCACCAGGTCCGAATCAACCGTATTTCTGTTTTTTGCCGGATCTTGGGGCAGGTACCAACAGTATTTGGAATACAACATACGAAAATCCGCAATGGCGACGTATATCCATGGCTTCTCAATCGAAGGATACACGTTGCGAACGTCATTTTACTGAAGATGGCTATCGTTACTATATGTTCCTTTCCTGGGAGAGATTTTTTGATAAATTACCGGAAGGTAAAGCTGATTATTGGGAATTTGAAAATGTTCATTGGTCAAGAAATGGCGGTTTTTCCTGGAATGGTCTCAAAACAATACATGGTCGTTCCACTTGGGGTAAATTGACTTTTAATATTTCATTATCTCAATGGGCAAAAGTTAAACGACAAATCATATTTTCAGCGAGAAAAGCATATTTGCGTGAAAAGACAACGAATGCAACTATTCATGGCTGCATAGATAAATGGAGCAATGACAATGTTTTGGGTGACCCTGATTTTTACAACAATTATGCTAAGAAAACAGTTGAACGGCTTGATTCCTATTTGCCATTGGTTCAGCCCAATATGAGTGATGAGACAATCCACAAACTTTTTGAGGAGGTCGTACAAGACTGGTTTAATATACGTTTTATTCTCTCCGATTTGCGGCGCCAGTATTTGGAAGAAGCACTGACAGAAAAATGAAAAAATATCCGATTCGTCGTTTTTCTTTCTTGAAAAGCGACGAATCGGTATTATATTTTTTTCGTATTTTTCAAAGAATCGAATGATTATGTACACAGGAGAGAATATCGCATTATGGAGTTGTATTTTATAGTTCAAATCTTGGTTCAGGCTATTGTTGAAGGTATAACTGAATTTTTACCTGTGAGCAGTACAGGACATTTGATTTTGGTTAATGCACTCCCATGTTTGCATTTTGAAGATGAGACATTTGCCAAAACATTTCAAATTGTGATTCAATTGGGTGCTATTTTATCTGTTGTAGTATATTATCATGACAAAGTTTTGGATGGAGTTTTTCGTTTTGATTTTCATTCTCATGGATGGCGTTTATGGTTTAAAGTGTTGCCTGCCGTAATACCTGCGTTGATAATCGGTGGATGTTTCGGCAGTCTTGTTCAGAAATATTTGTTCCGCCCCGATGTTATATCTGCCATGCTGGTAATTGGTGGAATCGGTTTGCTTTTTGTTGAGAATGGCAAGTTTCAGAAACGGATTAAAAGCCATATTTCAGACATAGATTCGTTAAGCTATAAAAAGTCAATGTTAATTGGAGTTTTTCAGTGCCTCGCGATACTGCTGCCGGGAACTTCACGAAGCGCAGCAACAATTATTGGGGCTATGTTATTGGGGTGTTCTCGCAGTTTTTCAGCTGAATTTTCTTTTTTTCTTGCGATTCCCACTATGATGGCAGCAAGTGTTTACAGCCTTATGAAATCCGGTTCCACACTGAATCTGTTTCAATGGGGTGGGATTGGTCTTGGTTTTATTTGTTCTTTTTTCTTACTATTACTAAATTTATCATAAGAATGAATTAAATTATTTATACTCTAAAATCAAATATTAATATAATGACCGATTTAATAAATGAAATAATTGAATCATATGATGATTGGAAACAATCTGTTATGGATAAGTATAATCTTGATTATATATCAACAATGTATGACTATGATAATCATACATCTTATACAAGTCTTCCTATGAATGCAACATCATCTATAACACTTCATATCGTGCCACAATACTGTGTATCATTTGATTCATTAGGTGGATCAACTATAAGTGATAAATATTATACAAGCGGTGAAACTTATGGCGCATTACCTGAACCTACAAAAACAGGTTATACCTTTATCGGATGGAGTAAGACTAGCGATGCTAAAACAGCAACCTATAC
>CALCCZ010000150.1 GCA_937900075.1 uncultured Lentisphaeria bacterium | reverse complement strand
GATTTATTTCCTGGCGGATTCTCACATTTCCATGTGTGATGAACGCGATGCAGAGCTTATGGAAAAAGACGGACTTTATTCCGAGCTTTACAAGCATTTCTTCTGCCCTTGCGCGGTCGAAATCCGCATAAAAATCGCAAAACATATCAAGTGTTTCATTGACCGTCATGGCGGGATTTAAAAAGTTACGCTCGGGCAGATACGAGACAACCGATTTGGTTTTTTCTCCCGGCGCAACGCCGTCGATGAGGATGCTGCCGGAATTTTGCTTTAAAAGACCTGCAACAAGCTTTAACAGTGTGGTTTTTCCGCTTCCCGTACTGCCGGTCAATGCCACACACTCATTTTTCCGCAGTACAAAAGAAACATCCGACAATACGGTCTGTTCGTTTTCGTATGCAAAAGACAAACCGTTTCCGCGCAATTCATGTTCAAACACCACCTTTTCCCCGGCAGTCTCAGCTTCCTCCGGGATTTCCATGGTCAAATCATGATAAATCCGTTCAAAAAGACTCGTTGCCCCCTTGATGTGCAGCAGATTGTACTGAATCCGGGAAACACTCGGCATCAAACGGAACAAAGCAGCAGCAAAAAATGCCGCATTTACCGCCACCCCGGAAAAGGACTGTCCGGAAAATACCAGAAGAAGAAGGATTCCCATCGCCAGCAGAACTCCAAACGTCTCCATGGCAAAACGGGGTGCCTGCCCGATATCCGATGCGCGTTTCTGCGAAAGAGTCCGTTCTGTATGAACAGCCCGGAAAAGGTTTTCGAAATATTCTTCAGAACCGCTGATGCGGAGCATTTCCAGGGAGGAAAAAGTCTGTTCCAGATGTGCCATCAGTTTTTCAGCGCATTGATGATTGATTTTGCCTGAATGTTCCATTTTGCGCTTCAGAGGCAAGTAAAAAAACAGCAGAGCAGCCAACGCAGACACTGCCGTGAAAAGGGCAATTTTCAAGCTGATAAAACAAATACCTGCGGCAATCACACAAAAAACACATAACTCCGTAAGCACAAAGAGCAGCGGAAGAATCAGATCCACCATAAAATCGTGAATCCGGTTGATGCAGACAATGAGTTCTGAACTGTCAGTCTTCAGGAAATCAACATAGGGCATCCGGAGGTAACGGGCAAAAAGTTTCTGCGCCACATAATTGGAGAGGCACGCGGAAAAACGGCTCTGACAGCGCACTAAAACAACCGCAAGAAAATTTTTCAGAATGTAGAAAACAACCAGTGCAACAGCACAAACGGTAATAAAACCGGTGGCACTTTCCGCACCGCTCCAGCCGTACAGAGTCCGCAAAACACGGTTCGTCTGCAATGCCGTCTCATCCGTAAACGCATAAACTGCCGGCATCAGCATGGCAATACCGGCAAGATCCAAAACGGCAGACAGGACCATGAAGCAAACGAGTCCGGCGGCGGCATATTTCATTCCGGGAGTCAGTATTTTTCGCAATTTGCCCAGCAGAGATAACATTTTCCGTCCATATTGTTGGTTGTTCTGAAAATATTAAGCTACACCGCAGAAAGCCGCTTTGCAAGTTTTTTTCACAGACATACCGCATTTTTTGCCGAAAAAGGGATTTTTGCTCTATACAGAATGGTTATTATCCACATACAGAACGTTTGTATTCCGATTTCATGCGGTGACATTTATTTTCGCACATAAACATAAATTTTGTAAAAAAAAAGCGCGATATCTGAAAAAAAGTCACTGACCGACTATAAAAAAGGATAAAAAAAGCATTAAAACAGCTTGATATTTGTTTGTTATTGTGCTAAAGTTATGAAATATTGCTTGGAATATACTGAAGGTCGCTGTGTTCATATCATTTTTTATCATAACAACAAAGAACAATGAGAAAGGAAAGTAGATCATGAAGATCGAAAATGCGGTTAAAATTCGTAACTTCGCTGTAGCCGGACAGAGTGGATGCGGAAAAACATCCCTCTGTGATTTGATGCTTTACAAGGGCAAAGCCGTGGATCGTCTGGGATCCGTGGACAACAAAACAAGCGTTTCGGATTTTACCCCGGACGAACAGGACAAACATTCCAGTATTTACACTTCCTATTTGAATTGTTCCTGGAAAGACAACCGTTTTTTCTTCACGGATACTCCCGGGTACGGTGAGTTTGTAGGAGAAGTCGTTTCCGCATTCCGTTCCTGCGGTTTTTCGATGATTGTCGTAGATGGCGAAGCAGGTATCGAAGTCGGTACCACCCGCGCTTGGAAATATGCCCGTGAATTCAATGTTCCCAAAGTTGTGGTAATCAACCGTCTGGACCGTGAACATGCGGATTTCTTCCGTGTTCTGGAACAGCTCCAGGATGGTTACGGCAAGACAGTCTGTGTACCGATTACGCTTCCTGTCGGAAGTGAGGCTTCCTTCTCCAAGGTTGTCAACGTGCTTTCCACTCCGGAAGGAGAAATTCCCGCCGAATTGAAGGATCAGGTCGAACTTTACAAGGGTCAGTTGCTGGATACGGTGGCGGAATCCGATGAAGAATTGATGGAACGCTATCTCGGCGGTGAGACACTGACGGCAGAAGAAATCTCCAAAGGTCTGCACGATGCCATCTTCTCCGGCAGTTTAGTTCCGATTTTTGCAGTTTGCTCCGCAAAGGATGTCGGTGTTTCTGAACTCATGGACGGTCTGATTGATTTGATGCCCAATCCGCTGGAACGTGTCCGCGTTGCAGCCGACGGCTTCAAGATGGAACCGAAAGAAGACGGCGATGCTGCCGGTTTTGTGTTCAAGAGTGCTATTGACCCGTTCATCGGACAGATGGCTTATGTGCGTGTTCTGACCGGTGTTTTGAGTTCCAACAGTGAAGTTGTGAACCTGAGCACCGGCGGCAAGGAACGTATCGGACAGCTGGTACTGCTGAACGGCAAAACACAGACTCCGATTGACTCCGCATGCCCCGGCTGCATTTGCGGTATTGCAAAATTGAAAGCCACCAAGACGGGTGATACTCTGGGCGCTTCCGCCACAAACAATCATGCAATGAGCCGTCAGGTTTATCCCAATCCGGTCATCTCCTTTGCAGTCCGCGCAGTCAAGAGCGGCGATGAAGACAAGATTGTCCAGGGCATTCAGCGTCTGGCAGAATGTGACCCGACTCTGCATATTGAGCGCAATGATGAAACTCACGAAACCATTTTGAGCGGCATGGGCGAACAGCATATCATGAATGCTATCAAGAACCTGAAAGCACTCTCCAAAGTGGATGTCCAGCTGGATCCCCCGAAGGTTCCGTATCGTGAAACCATCAACGGACGCGGCGAAGCTGCTTACCGTCATAAAAAGCAGTCCGGCGGTCACGGACAGTTTGCTGAAGTGCATCTGCGTATTGAGCCCGCCGAAGAATTTGAATTTGTCAATGCCATCGTCGGCGGTGCTATTCCGAAAAACTTTATTCCCGCTGTGGAAAAAGGCGTGAAGGAAGCCATGGAACGCGGTCCGCTTGCCGGTTGCGTCGTGGAAAAGATGCGTGTCACGGTATTCGACGGCAAGTATCACGATGTAGACTCCTCTGAAATGGCATTCAAAATTGCGACCCGCAAAGCATTCAAAGATGCCATGGCAAAGGCAAAACCGGTACTGATGGAACCGATTATGCATGTTAAGATTATGATTCCGGATGCCTTCACTGGTGATGTCACCGGAAATCTGAATCATAAACGTGGCAGAATCCTCGGTATGGGTTCCGAAGAAGGTCTCGCTGTACTCGATACAGAAGTTCCCGTCGCGGAAATCCAGAAATACGCCACGGAACTGCGTTCCATGACTCAGGGCAAAGGCTCCCATGAAGTCGAGTTCGCCCGCTACGAAATGGTTCCCACGAACGTCCAGAACGAAATCATTGCCAAGTTCGCGGCGGAAAATCAGGAAGAAGAAGAATAATCTTTTGTTTTCTGACGAAAATACAGCAGGATGGCAGAATATTGTCTGCCATCCTGTTTTTTTATTCGGAGAACAAAAAAGTTTTTTTCTCCGGGCAGGAACCGCATAGAGGTTATGCTGCTCAAGGGAAAAAACATGAAATATCTGTGTTTTTTTTATGATTCCAACTTGGAAAATGAAATTTCAGAGAGTATCTTCCCTGAAGTCCAGTTGGAGTTTTTCAAACGGAAATAACACAAAAAATCAGTGGTTGCTTTTCAAAAAATCAAACGGAAACAGAGGTAAGAAAATGAAACGGAAATTGTGGTTCCTGTCAGCCGTCATCCTTGCGGCTTTTTTCTGCGGAAATATCTCGGGAAAAGAATGTCGCTCCGGAGAAAACAAACCGATTACTCTGATAAAGAAGACTGCTTTTTCTTCAGAAAAGCCCATTCGGGAAAAACTGCTGGAATCCGGGAAGTCCTGTCCCAAGCGGGTTTTGACGATTGACATTACCTACACTTCCGAAAAACCGCTGATTCTCGCGTTTACCCCGGAAAATTGTGCATTTGAAACGTATTGCATCAAACAGTTTCCCGCCTCGAAAGACACGAAGGTTCAAAGCGTCCATGCCAGTTTTTATGAACTGCGGAATCCATCCGTTCCCACCTTGATGATTTTGCGGAGCGCCGGAAAATTCAAGGTAAATGATTTGAGTGTAACGGAATACGGGAAGAGTATTCCTGACACACTGACTGCGCGTCCGTTAAGAAAGAACAATCCCACTCACAAACAAATTATGGCGAATGCGGAAAAAGCACCCGGGAATTATGTGCTGCTGTTCGGCGATTCCCTGACAGACAATTGGCGAGGAAAACTTTTTGACTGCATGAGAACCAGTTTTTCCGCGGTAAATGCGGGTATCTGCGGAGATAAAATTGAGGACGTACTGTTCCGCATGGAGGAAATGGCGGATATCCTCAAGAAAAATCCGCCGTCCGTAGTCACGTTCTGCATCGGGACCAACAATATCGGGCTGGGGACCAATGCCGCCGAGATTGCGGAAGGAATTTTTCATTTGGTGTACAGAATCCACCGGCACTGTCCCAATGCCAAAGTGATTGTTTTCGGTATTCCCGCAAGAGGGTTGTCCTGGGACAAACATACCCTTCCGTATTCCGATATGGTCAATCGGATTCTGTTGGAAAAGGCCGATCCGGAAGGACTTCCGCCCCAGACAGCAGCACTCAAGGATATGCGGTATATGTATTTCGACATTTCTCCGCTCCTGGTGGATGTGGATACCGGTAAGATCCGCAACGAGTTCTATGCGAACGATGCTCTGCATTTTTCCGAAAAAGGCTACACGGAAGTCGTAACGCCGTTCGTTGCGGGTGCTATACGGTTGATTTCGCGGAACGATCTGCCGCCTCATTATTTGTCAAACATTCTCCACTGGCAGCGCTATCTTCACGCCAGATACAATGCCGCAGAAGCCAATTTCTCTCTGGAAGAACAATTGGGGCTCTCCTGTCATCTGAAATCGATTGCACCATTCTGGATGAATCAGTTCCAAAAACTCGAAAATAATCCGGATATCCCGCCGGATTATCCGGAGGAACTGATCCGGCAATCGAAAGGGGAAAAACTTCCTCCGTCCGCGGGAATCCGACTGGAAGAATAAATGCCGATAAAGCCCCAACGAACAGGCACACCTCCAGCCCGGCCGGGGCTTTTGGATAGGGGATAGTAGTTGGTTGGAAAATGACGTAACCTATTCGTGATTGCGCAAAGCGGGATGGGGGAATGTCCTCACGCAAACGTTATGCACTGATATTGTGCACGCATCGGGACAGTCACTTTTGCTCCATGTATTTGTCAAAGACCGCCATGATTTCAGGACGGCGGATGAAAGAGCGGAATTCATGCATCATCAGCGTATCCGTACCGCTTTTCAAAATTGCCCGGAGTTCCGCATCCACGATTTCGGGAGTCTTGATGTCCGCCCAATCACCGGCAGTAATGGCTATGAACGGCACACATGTTGTGTTCTTGTGATACTTGTGCTGGTTCAGCACTGCACGACGGGCGTAATCCTCCACTTTCGCGGTATTCCAGATACGATACCAGGCACACGTTTCTCCGGCAATATCAATATCAAGCCGGTTACCGTACAATGGTTCCGGCAGAAACACAGGGTAAAGATGCGCCATGATTTTGAATTCCGGATGAATGCTGCGGATATGCCGTGCACAGGATGCGTAATACTCCACAAGTTCATTCAGAAAGAATTTGTTACGATTCTCCTGCGTATCCGGTAAATTGTTTTCTTTCAGGTATGCGGCACAAAGTCTCCGGCATTCTGGATGCTCGCAACCATGATAATTCGTATAGCCGACATAGTCAAAGGCAATACCGTCAATGCCGGGAACCGCACAAACTCTGTCCAGTTGCGCCCGCGCCATTTCCCGTGCCTTCTCCCCGACAAAACACCGGATATATCCTTCCCAGAAGACTTCCGTCCCGCCACAAAATTTCACATCGGGAAATGGTTCCCCGCCATAACTGTAACGTCCATTCTTCAAGCGGCGGGCAATTTTTAACGGCCGTTCCGCATCTTTCGGCAAATCAGAGCCGTTCAGATAGGCTTGAACCGCCTTCTGCTCAGGCGTCAACTGGCTATCGTGCCATCCGACGGGTCCGAATGAAGCGTATGCCTGAATATCGGCCTTGTGCAGGAGTTCAATGGTTTTGGGATTCGCATCGGTTGACGTTGCAACAACGTTGTATTTCTTCATCAACGCAATATCTTCCTCCGTCTTCGGCGTAAAAAACGTATAAAGTTTCCGGATTTTTCCCTCCTTGCGCCCGGATTCAGGTGATTGCGGCTTTGGACTGGAAATACATCCCGCCAAAAGCAGCATGACAGCGCAAATAAAGGCAGACACGATTCTGTTCATTTTCAATTTCTCCAATTCGATTTTCTGGTTGTCTTTCATACGGATTTCATTCCGAATATATCCTTTTTTTTGCCCGTTTTCAAATTCAATTCACAGATATCCCGCATCTTTCTGTAATCTGTCGTGGAATCGTGGCCAGGGGATACAGTTGGTTTGGAAATGCCCTGACCTATTCGTGATTGCGCGGAGCGGGAACGACAGGAATTATACCGCAAAACCAATCGATACCGTAGGAAAAAGTTTCCCCATAAAATACGATACCCATGCGACGGTAAAGCGCTATTGCCGGGAGATTCGTTTTTGCAACAAGTATCCGCATGCAGTCAAAATGCTTCCGCTCCGCTTCTGACAACAGTGCTTTCAGGAAGAAACGCCCGATTCCCTGTCCCTGATAAGACTGTGCAACGCCGATTCGTAAAAGATCACATGGATTTTTCATTGGTGGCCAACAAGAGAGTTTATCATGTTCCGGAAGATGCCGGACCGCACCGGCTGCAATCAGTTCCGATTCTCTGCTGAGCATATAAAGTCCGCCGAGGGCAATATCTTCCTGTATGATTTCCAGATTCGGGTAGTCCTTGTCCCAGGCACAGTACGGGGTTCCGACAAGCGACTGGTAGAGTGTAAAAATTCTGTCGGCATCTTTTTCCGCAGCTTTCTGAAAAATCAAAGGATTCATTTCAACACCATCCATTTACGCAGTTCCTTTCACTGTCTTTTTAAACGCCATTGTCACAAGACTGTTTTATGGCACGTTTTCCGTTCTTTCCTCCTGCTGTTCCAATATCTCAAACAGAAGCTGAACATAATCTGAATATTCTTCAAGGGTTCTGGACTTGAGAATTTTCTTCCGCAAATTTTTAGGGGCATCCGGAAGGAAATATTCCCACATCGTTTTCAATTTTTGAAGTGGCTGCTCCAATTCCATGCAGTTTGCCTGATAGCGTTCATGGAACCTGACAAGAATATCCGCAGGCAGCGTTTTACCTTGAGCTTTGCAGCCCAACAGAGGGTCACGCAGCAGACCGCGTCCAATCATGACATCTGTTTTCCAGATGTCCTCAACCGTCAAAATATCCCCGTTGTAAATGACTTTGTTTACACTTTCAGAGGAAAACCGTTCAAAGGCTTCCCAGTCAGGACTCCCGGAATACTGCATTTCTGCCGTTCGCGAATGCAGTACGATGTGCCGCAAAGAAAAGTTGTTCAATACAGAAAGTATCTCCGGCACTTCAGGCAGCCGCATCTTGACGGAAAAAGCGATTTCCGGGAAGTCCGCAGTCGTCCGGAGAACATCTTCCAGCACAATGGGATTACGCAGCATCCCTGCCCCGTATCCCCGGCGGGTAAGCGGTTCATACGGGCATCCGAAATTCAGGTCAATTTTTGAAAAGCTTTTTTCCGATAGGAAATCGGCGAAACGGGAAAGTTCTTCCGGCGTTTTCACCAGGATCTGCGGAACGGTAAGAGGTTCATCCAAAGGGAGATCAGCTAAATCTTTTTTCCGGAACTCACCTTGTTCCAAACACATAAAAGGAGTAACATACTCCGCAATTCCGCCAATGACGGAGCAATGCGCTTTCCGCCAGAACCGATCGGTAAATCCCTGAATTGGCGCTGCTATAATCATTCCGGAAATGCGTCTCCTGTATTTTCTGATTTTTCAAGATGAAAGAACGCCTCAGGCGATTGACATGCGTTCGGTCATCCGGCAAAGACGGGCGGGCATCTTGTAACGCAGACGCCATTCCACGTTAATCGGACGGGTTCCGCTATGGGAGACATAATCAGCCGGACCGAGGAAGCAATAGCTGGAACTGATACCATTGGCATTTTTATTTTCACGGACAAAGAGCAGAACGGTACTTGTTCCGTTGATATAGCGCTGGCCGGTGGGAGATTCCGTACTGGTTGTGCTTTGCGACTGCCAATGGAAGAGATCATCGCTGATAGCGTAATCCAGATACATAGTTGTCGGGGAATACTGTTTTTCGGACTTGTTCAGCGTAATCAGGAAAATGTCCGTGTTAATCTCCGGCAGATATTTCACACCTTCACGCATTTCCGGAGATTTATCCATTGTCCAATTGCCCAACGCAGCCAGAATCTCATCACGGGTATAGTTTGCATGGAGTTCCAACGGGCAATCAAATGGCAAGTGCGGCTTTTCCGTTATCATGTCTGCGTGTTCAAAAAGATAATTCAGGAGTTCCAGCAATTCAGAAAAAAAGACCGGGTCATGTTGGAGCTTCGCTATACTTTCCGAAATCGTTTTACCGGTTTCGCGCCCCCACATCGAGTAGTGAAACATGGTCAGAATCCGCGTTTCATCCACGGATAAATGCTCCAGACAGTCTCTCGGCCCCTGCAAAAGCGACAATAAGGTCTTAAGCTGGTACGCAGAGTTTATATGGCAGATACGCAACATTCCTTTCCGCAACCGGTCTTCGTCGGCAATCGTGAAATCTTCCCGTGTTCCCGCCTTTTGACAAAGTCGGGTAAAAAGTGCTTTCTGATAAATTACACCCGGTTGTAAATGATGATAATCCAGGAAGTCGGAAAGTGTCAATGTCTTGCCGGAATCTCTTTCAAAAGTGGCAATCCGGCTGATAATCATGTTCTGACGTCCATTACTGATACTGCCCTTGATATTCTCAAGAATCCTCCGCTGGGCTTCATTCTCCAATTCAATATGACAACCTGCCGGGAGATGCGGGAAACCATGTTCGAGTTCGTCCGCCACGTTCTGGCCGGAAGTTCCGAGCATTGCCCGGAAACGATATTCGAAGTTGAAATTGCGATGTGCGTTGCCAACGAAGTCCAAAACAGTCAGACATTCCTTATCGTCACTCAAACGCAGACCGCGTCCGAGCTGCTGCAGGAAAACGGTCAAACTTTCAGTGGGACGCAGAAACAGTACAGTATCGATTTCTGGAATATCCACACCTTCATTGTAAAGGTCCACAACGCAGATTACGTTGATTTCTCTTTGGCGCAGCCGATGTTGAACCGTGTTGCGCTCCGCTGTGGACGAATAAGAGGTCAAGGCCGCAGAATGAATGCCGCGTTCATTGAAAAAGGAGTTCATATATTCCGCATGTGCCTGACTGACACAAAAACACAATGCCCGGCATTTCGGAATATCCAGCAGAATTTCCTGCATCTTCTGCAAAACCAGATTGGCCCGTTGCTGATTGCCGCTGAACACATCATTCAACTGGGTTTTATCGTATCCGCCGTTAGCCCAGCGAAGAGTGCTCAAATCCACACAGTCGCTGATTCCAAAATACTGGAACGGCGACAAAAGTTTCTTATTGATTGCATCCGGCAGGCGGATTTCCGCTGCAATGTGATAGTCAAAATACTTCAGCACATCCAGTCCGTCATGCCGCTCCGGGGTAGCCGTTAATGCCAGCAGATATTTCGGAGTAAAATGTTCCAGCAGGTCCTGATACTCGTTTGCAGGCGCATGATGAAATTCATCAATTACAACGTAATCATAGAAATCAGCGGAGAGCTTCCGGCAAAGGTCATTGGAATTGAGACTCTGAATTGAACAGAAAAGCTGATCCAGACTTTCCGGTTTGTAGGTGCCGACGAGGAGTTCTCCGAAGTTCTGGTCCCGCAGGATCTGACGGAAGGTCAAACGGCTTTTCGTCAGGATTTCCTCCCGGTGTACAACAAACAGAAATCTGGCGTGCGGATGTTCTTTCAAAACGCGCTTGAAGTCAAAGGCGGCAATGACCGTCTTTCCGGTACCGGTGGCGGCGATTACAAGATTTTTATTTCTGCCGTGTATTTCGCGTTCCGCACGGATTTTGTCAAGGATTTCCTCCTGGTACGGATATGGCGTCACGTCCAGAAACGCCATAGCACTGTTCTCTTCCCGATTCCCACCTGACTCGTACATCAGTGCCTTCGCCAGTTTGTCGCGGGAGGATTCATCGTAGTGGGAGAACTCCGGCGTATTCTGATAAGTCTCGAACGTGGCACAGACCTTGTCCCACAGATAAGGCGACTCGAATTGACTGATTTTCAGGTTCCATTCAAGACCGCTGGTAAGAGCCGGAGCAGAGATATTGGAAGAGCCGATGTAAGCTGTTCCAAACCCGTTATTTCTATGAAAAATATAGCTTTTTGCGTGCAGTCGGGTACGTTCCGTATCATAGGAAACCAGCAGTTCCGTATTGGGAAGTTTCTGCAGTTCATCCACAGCCTTGAGATCGGTGGCTCCCAGATAGCTTGTCGTAATAATCCGGAGTTTCTTTCCGTCCGCAGTAGCCTCTTTCAAATATGGCAGCAGAAGACGTAGCCCGCTCCACCGGATAAAAGAACACAGAATATCAATACTGTCCGCAGTCAAAATCTCCTTTTTGAGTTCACTTTCCAGTGTCAAATCAGAGGCTGTTCCGGTAAACAATGCGGCATTTGTAAGGGGTGTACCGGGTCTGGATAACGGCTTTTTGGATTTATCCTGAATCCTCAGAAGATACATTAAATCTTCAACGATTTTTTCTGCTTCGACGGGAAACGTGGAATCATTCTGCCCGATTACATCCAACAGTTGATTGCAAAACTGTGCCTGCCGCTGTTTCATGTTCTCGCCCTTAATGCCGGCGAGCGAGTTGGCTATCAGTTTGGTCAGATGCAATGCCAGGGCAAATGAACTTTCCTCGGAATCAAGCTGATTTTTCTCCACGTCAAAACTGTCGGATATCCGCCCCAGCCGCTCTTCCAGCGAACGCGTGACAACACTCTCATATATTCCATGTATCAGCTTGAAATCTGCCATAAATCAGTCAACCCGTGTTGAATACCTTCTCATTTCGGAAAAACTCCCTGTTTTTCGTCCCGTCCGGATAATCAGACAATGACTTGTCCGATAATATCCGATACTTTCGCAATCTTATGACGGTCCAGATATTCATTCAGTTCCCGGATAACACGTATGGGAGCACAGGGATCCGAGAAAATCGCAGTTCCGACCGCAACCGCTGAGGCACCCGCCAGGAGAAATTCCACGGCATCCGCCCCGCTGGTAATACCGCCCATTCCGATGACCGGAATTTTCACGGCACGACTTGCCTCATAAACCATCTTAATGGCTACCGGTTTGATACACGGTCCGGAAAGACCGCCTGTAACGTTCGCAAGTTTCGGGCGTCTGGTTTCTATATCAATAGCCATTGCGGGAATCGTATTGATCAGCGAAATCATATCGGAGCCGGCATCTTCCGCGGCTTTGGCAAAATCTGCAATACGCGTCACATTGGGACTCAATTTTGTTATCAGGGGCAAATCCGTTGCAGCACGGACAGCCGACACAACCTTTTTCAGGCTGTTTGTATCCGTACCGAAAGAAATGCCGCCCTCTTTGATGTTCGGACAGGAAACATTGATTTCTATTGCGGCTATACCGGTACGATCCGCATTCAGTCGGCTCGCGACGTATGCATAATCTTCCACTTTCTTGCCCCAGATATTCACGATGACCGCAGTATTCACCTTCCGGAGAAACGGCATATAGTGAGCATCATGCAGAAAAGCATCAATGCCGGGACCTTGCAGACCGATGGCATTCATCATGCCGGAAACTGTCTCAGTCACACGGGGCGTGGGATTTCCATGGACCGGAAGAGGAGCAATACCCTTCACTACTACGGCGCCCAAATCCGAAACCGGAAAGAAGTCTTCATATTCCATTCCGTACCCAAAGGTACCGGATGCGGTCATAACGGGGTTCTTTAATGTCAGTTTTTCCCCAAGTTTTGTCGTTAAATCAGCCAAAATACACCTCCCGGGCATTGTAAACAGGTCCTTCTTTGCAGGAACGGGAATACCGCCAGCCTTCAGGACTGTTCTTGTCGTTTACTTTCACGACACACGCGAAACAAGCTCCGACACCACACCCCATGTGCTGGTCGAGAGACAACTCACATTCCAGCCCCAAAGTCAGAGCTAACTTTCCCAATGCAGTGAGCATGGGACCGGGACCGCAGGCATAAATAAGCGGAGTCAGAGAACCCGCATCATCCCGCAAAGCGTGCGGGAGCAAATCGGTAACAACCCCCTGATGCCCCATGGAGCCGTCATTGGTTGCGATTCTCACATCAAAACCGGCTTGAATATACTCTTGGGTCAAAAGCAAATCGGCAGAAGTCCGGGCACCGGTAAGGAATACCCCTTTCACAGGCAGACGTTTTGCCAGAAAGAATGTGGATGCAGAACCATATCCGCCCGCAATAAGTATGGGGAAATACTTTGCGCCGGGCTGCGGCATTGTATATCCATTCCCTTGAGGCCCAAGAACCTGACACGTTTCACCGGACCGGAGAGATGATAACACTTCAGTACCCTCACCGACAATCTTGTAAACCACGGTGATTGTTCCTGCATCGGGATCCGCATCACAAATACTGAAGGGACGCCGCAGAATCCGGTCGCGCAGCAAAGGGATACGGACATGAATAAACTGACCCGGTCGGGCGGCTACAGCAATCTGGGGTGCTTCCAGAACGAGTCGCCGATAGGGACCGCATAAAACATCATTGTGCAAAATGTGACATAAATAATCCATAAAAAAACTCCTGTGTGTATAAATAATGAATATAAACGGCTTTCCTGAAATGTCAAGTTTGGGAGTAGAATTTTCTGATTTTTTCCACAGATACCTCTCATATCTTCTTGTAATCTGCAGGAGACAACGGAGAAGAATATCTCCTGTTGCACGTTGTTTGACCTGATGCAAACGTTATGCACAGGGATGCACACCCGCCGGGGCGACGCGTCTCTGTGCAAAAAGTTTGCCTTACGGGTCTTCCTTCGGCAACATTTGACATCATGACGCAAAATCTGACAAAACCATTTTTTCAAATCCAAACTCTCCGCGCAGGCGAATGGGGCAGAATTCCCCGTTTTTGAAAAAAAATGTGGAATATCGGTGAAAAAAAAATAAAAAAAAATATTTTTTTGCTTGAAAAAAAGGTAAGTGCGTGATAAATTATTGACTCCGGGCGTTATTGCGGGAGAACGTGGACTTCCGTAATCATTCCAAGCGTTCCGGGATGTTGCATTGAGCCCTCGCGGAATAGAGTTGCGAGGGGTTGTTTGTTGTGGAAACGTAAAAAATTTTCAGTTACGAGGCTAACAATGAAAGTTACGTCATCAATTAAACGCAGGTGTGAATCCTGCCAGATCATCAAGAGAAAAGGCGTTATTCGTGTAATTTGCACGAATCCGCGACACAAACAGAAACAAGGATAATCGGAGATCTGAAAGATGCCTAGAATTTTAGGAGTTGACATTCCGGTAAACAAGCGTGTTACCTACGCGCTTCAGACGATTTATGGTGTGGGACCCGCGATTGCAGCGGAAATAGTGGAACGTGCAAAAATCGATCCGAATCTGAAAGCGAATCAGCTGACAGACGAAAACATTGCGGCGATTACTGTACTGTTGCAGAACGACTACACAGTAGAAGGCGACCTGCGTCGCGAACTGGTTATGAACATCCGCCGTTTGCAGATTATCAACTGCTACCGCGGACTTCGCCACAAAAAAGGACTTCCGTGCCGTGGACAGCGCACCCGTACCAACGCCCGTACCCGCAAAGGCAAGAAAGTCACCGTCGGTGCAATTCGAGACAAAACTCAGCGTCGTGTTGCGGCATCTACTGCTGATGCCAAGGCGGAAGCTGCAGCCGGTTCCAAGACTCCGGGTGCAGGTGCTCAGGGCGCAAAGAAAAAGTAATAAGTCGTTAAGACAAGTTGCTTGAACACGAGCAAAGAAAGACAAAGGTAAAAATTATGGCTGAAGAAATAAAAGAAAAAGCAGCTCAGGATGCAGCACCGGCAGCCGGAGAAACAACAGCTGCAGCAGCACCGGTTGAAAACAAACGCAAAAAATCCGGTACTTATGTGCCGTCCGGTATTGCGTATGTACTTGCCTCCTTCAACAACACCAAGGTCACGTTCACGGATTTGCATGGAAACGTTCTCTGCTGGTCCACTGGCGGCAAAAACGGTTTCAAAGGTTCCCGTAAGAGCACAGCATACGCAGCTCAGGTAATTGCAGCGGATGCAGCGAAGAAAGCGGAATCTTTCGGTATGAAGACGGTTGAAGTCCGGATTAAAGGACCGGGTGCCGGTCGTGAATCCGCGGTAAGAGGCATTGTTTCCGCTGGAATCGAAGTTGAGACCATTAAAGACATTACACCGGTTCCCCACAACGGATGCAGACCTCCGAAACGTCGTCGTATTTAACCGTGACAGCAGCGCAGCTTGAGTTCCGGAATGGAAAAAGTTGCGTTGTACGGCAGAGATACTAATTCGACAAAACAATAACAATCCGGAGGATAAACGAATGACCGCAGCATATAAATACAATTTCCAGATGCCGAAGTCGATAGAAATAGACAAAGCGACGGCAACAGACAGATATGCGAAGTTTATTGCGAAACCGCTTCAGAGTGGTTTTGGACACACCTTGGGCAATGCCCTGCGCAGAGTGTTGCTTTCTTCTTTGGAAGGAGCTGCAATCTCGGCAGTGCGTATTGATGGTGCTCCGCACGAATTTCAGAGTCTTCCGCATGTGGTGGAAGATGGAACAGAGATCATCCTGAATCTGAAAAGAATCAAATTGAATCTGAATACAGACCAACCGAAACGTCTTGAAATCAAGAAGAAAAAAGCAGGTCCTGTATTGGCATCGGATATCATCAACGACGGTTCTATTGAGATTCTCAATCCCGACCAGCTGATTTGCACACTTGACAAAGATGTGCCGTTCCATGCGGAAATCGAGTTCAGCAAAGGCAGAGGTTGGTGCCCGGCGGAAAAGAATAAAAAACCGGACATGCCTCTTGGAACTATTCCGGTTGACTGCCTTTTCAGCCCGGTAATATCTGTTCGATATCAGGTCGGTGACGCCCGCGTAGGCGAAGAAACCGAGTTAGACTCATTGACAATTGAAATCGAAACAGATGGTCGTATTACTCCGCAGGGTGCGCTTGAACGCGCTGCAAAGATATTGAAAGATCATCTGAAACCGTTCCTTGGTTCCCAAGCTGAGGATGGGGATGTTCTTTTGACAATCAGCGAAGAAGACCAGAAAAAATTCAAACAGCTGTCACAGAATGTGGATGTACTGGATCTTTCCGTCCGTGCTATGAACTGTTTGAACAACGCGAACATCAAGATTCTCGGGGATTTGTGCATGAAGACGGAATCCAGGATGCTGAAATACCGCAATTTTGGAAAGAAGTCGCTTGATGAGATCAAAGAAAAGCTGGAATCCATCCATCTTTCACTGGGAATGCAGTTCAGCGAAGAACTTACAAACGCAATTATATCTGAGGCGAAACGAGTCTCGGATGTCAAGAATGAGGAGGCGTAATCCATGCGTCACATGAAACATACAGCGAAACTGAACCGCAATTGCGGTCATCGCAAAGCAATGTTGGTCAATTTGGCATGCAGCCTGATTGAACATGACCAAATTCAAACAACACTTGTTCGCGCAAAAGAATTGCGCCGTTTTGTGGAACGTCTTGTCACCACTGCGAAAAAAGACAATACAATCCACGCGAAACAGCTTGTATATCAGACATTGAAGATCAATACTCCGATGGAACAGGCTCAAACCAAAAAGCTGGTCTTGGACAAACTGTTCACTGACCTCGCTGTCCGTTTTGCAAAACGTCAGGGCGGTTACACTCGCATCATCCGTTTGATGAACCGTGTTGGCGATGGAGCAAAGTTGTGCCTCATCCAGTTTGTGGAAGCCGATGCAGCGGAAACGCCTGCAGAAGCGCCCAAGACGGAAGAAGCGCCCAAGGCGGAAGAAACTGCTGAAAAAGCCGAATAAGAAAAGTTTTTTCCAGATAGAATGAGCAACGCGAAGTCCGTCAAAGAGGCGGCTTCGCGTTTTTTTCCTTAAATTCCCGATACAGATTTTTCTGTAAATCCAAGACAACCCCTGATAAATCAAAATGTTGAGTTTGATTGTCTTTATTCTGAACATTGTTTTAATTCTGGCATCATGGAACTATACCGCATATCGTGTGCCAGTCTATACCGCTTTGGCTTGTCTGGATTTCTTTTACTACCTGTTCACTATGATTAAATTCATGGTCAGCATGAAGAAGAATCCCGAACGCAAGGGGCTGACACTGTTATTTGTGGTCAACCAGTTTTTTCTGCTGATAACGTTGTGTCTGTTCAAATTGACGGACCTCTTTTTTCTGAATGGTTGTCGCTGAAGGGAAAAACGGTATTCCAATGAAAATAAAGAAGAAAAACTGCATCATTATCGGCGGACTGGCGGTAATCGCCATAGCAGCACTGCTGCAAGTAGTTTTATTGCTTTCTCCCGATAATATCACAGATGACGTTTATGATCTGATCGGCATAGCCGATAAACCGGAAACCGTTGCAAAAAAAGTGATGGCAGCCTGTCAGAACGCCGATATCGCACAAATGCGTGTAAATTGTTCCGACAATACTCTGAACCGTTTCTACAATCAGGCTGCGATTGAGCGCGGGGAGTCTCCTGACAACGCGTTAAACGAATTTCTCAAGAAAATGCAGACAGAACTCAAAGATGCCGTTTTTGATTTTCAAAAGATTGAAAAATCAACGGAAAACTCTGTCGTAATACTGGTCCGGATTCAGTATCCTGACAAACGGGAACGGGAAATTCAAATGCCGCTGATTCGGGAAAAGAACCGCTGGAAATGCGATAAACGTCTCTGATTTGACGGCACTGTTACCATTCGAGGAGTCATCTATGGCTTTTGCCGAAGCAAAAAGGATTAAGGCGGAGGGTCTGTCTGAGGTCAATTCCTATTCTTCTTATTCCAATCAATTTACAATTCCGGACACACGGAAAACCATTCTTCTGCGTGTTGCGGTTTCCGGCACTTGCCGATGTCTCGTCAACGGACAATTTGCCACTTTCGGACAGCATACGGATTTTCCCCGAAGAAAGACCTATACCGAAACGGATATTACCCCGTTTTGCCGGGCGGGAATCAATGAGATCCGAATCGACGTTTATTTCTCCGGAAATGCTTTTTCCTCGCATACGGATGGTTCACCCGGAATGATTGCTGAAATCATTCAGGGAAAATCTATTCTGCTTTCTTCATCGGAAGACTGGACAGCCATACTCGATACCCGTTACGCCATGGGAAAACGGGAAGTTCTTTCCAGTTCTCTGAACTATACTTTTGAATATGATGCCAACCGGACTCCGGAGTTGCGGAATACGATCAATGCCGGACCGTTTGCTGTCGGCGGTACTCTGAAAAAACGGCCCGTACCGCCGCCGGAATTGGGTGTTCTGGTCCGTGGAAAGGTATTAAGTCTGGCACAGATTTACCGCGAAGCGGCAGAGTTTTCTTCCATTGGCGACTGCTTTGATGCAGATCGGGTTGTTCTTTCGGAACACAGGGCAAACGGGATATCCATGCTGTTTGACCTCGGTATGGAATATGCCGGACTGCTTACCCTCGATATAACGGCACCGGCGGGAACCATTATTGACATTGCCCACGGAGAATATCTTTCAGGAGATCACGTCCGGGCGCTGTTTCCCGGGAACCGGAACTTTGCCGACCGGTATATTGCCATGGAGGGCCGCAACGCCTTCCGGCATGACTTCCGCAGGATTGCCTGCCGTTTTCTGGAATTGCACATTATCGGTAGAACCAATGCGGTTAAAGTTCACATGGTGGGTCTGACTGAAGTCTCCATCCCGGGTATGGAATGTACGTCATTCACTTGTTCCGATGTTTTTTTCGAAACCGCTCATAAGATTACCGCAGATACGTTACGCCTGTGTCTGCACGAAAAATTTGAAAACTGTCCGTGGCGTGAACAAAGTATCTGCGAATATGACGCACGGAATCAGATGCTCTTCGGTTATCCGCTGTGGGGTAACTACAAACAGGCAGCGGAAATGCTTCAACTGTTCGCGGATAGTGTGCGGGAAAGCGGACATCTTGTTGCTGCCGTTCCCAATGCGTGGGATCTTGTGATACCGGCATATACTTTCCTCTGGATTTCCGCGGTCAGGGACTATACGATGTATTCCGGGTCTTTTACCCTCTTCCGGCATCTGAAAAAACAAATCCGGGATATGCTGAATAAAATTCTAGTCAAGCTTTTGCTGCTCAATTAGCTATAAGATGATTCCCGAAATCCATAGATAGAGAATTTCATGATTGAGCTGATAAATCGTAATTAAATTTACAAGAAGTTTGTCAGAACTGAATTCACTCTTCGAGTGCTTTTAGATTCCCTTCTCTATCTTTTGCTAAATATCACTTGTCTTCTAGAACTTGTTCCGCTTCTTGTTGCGATAAATATAATTGTGCTATAGATATTCCAAAAGCGAATATATTTTTTCTTCAAGAAGGTATGGTGCTTAAATCTACAACTTCTTCTAAATCGAATAATTCAAAATTTTTTTGTTCTGCCAATTTATCTAATGCTATAAATAACTGAACTTTACGAGAAAAATATGCCCTATTATCATCAGATATATTAACAAACATAGTGTTGTTGTTTCATTTGATAACACTTGCATATTCCTTATCTACTCGTACAGAATATCACTTTTTAGCTAATAATTGAGCTAACAATTCTCCAGCTGTATTAATTCATGATCATGCAGGTCAAGAAAAGGCTATGTTAATATGCATTAATTTAAAATAAATATATAAAGTATCAACGTATGAACATATATGAAAAGTTATTTTAAAAGCAATATAGATATTATTCTTTTTTTGATTGAGCTACTTTTTCTAAATTCTCTTTGGGAATAGCTACACCACTTGATTCAATAGCTTGATTGGGACAAACAAGAGTGCATAGATGACATCCTACACATTTAGAAGCATCTAATATTGGTTTTCTGTTTATATCTAATTTGATTGCCTGGTGTCATCAATCCATACAGGATATATAACATCTTCAGCATCATTTACATTTAGTTTTATCAAATTTTGGTAAGATTACTTTGTCTCTTTCTATTTCGCTTAAAGATTTTCCCTCCTTACTTTTTCACTTTTACTTTTTACTTTTTACTTTTCCGCTTGCCACAAGTCCGGCACCATACAAAGTCAGCGTCGGGTCGATGGTGAACGGGAGGTCGAGGTCCTTGAGGACCCATTTCGCGAACCCGCCGGTCGCGACGAGCTTGAAATCGCACGTGAAGTTCCGGCGGAGCTCGGAGACGATCTCGCGCACCATCCCGCGGTAGCCGACGAGTGCGCCGAAACGCATGGCCTCCTCGGTGGAGCGTCCGATCCGCGGCGCCTTGCCGCTGCCAATCCTCATCCGCGGCAGCTTGGCCGTGCGCTCGAAGAGATAGTCGCGCATCAGCGGGAAACCCGGCGCGATCACGCCGCCGCGCCAGACGCGGTCCTTCGTAATGACCGCCGCCGTGAGCGCGGTCCCGAAATCCATCACGAGGACGGGAGCCCCGTAGCGCGAGACCGCGCCCGCGGCATCGGCCAGG
>CALCCZ010000149.1 GCA_937900075.1 uncultured Lentisphaeria bacterium | reverse complement strand
TGATGAGTGTTTCTTCATCGCCACATATTAGAAGTAAATTATCAACACGTAAAATAATGTTTGTAGTTATTATTGCATTACTTGTAATGGTTGTTGTTTTTCTTATTAAGAAAGATACAATTTTATCAAATTTTAAAGATACAGGATTTTTCGACAAAGTTTTTGGTTCAACTCCAGAATTTGTACAGAATCATGATTCTTCAGATTTGACAGATGCTCCTCTTCCTGAAGAAGGCGTTGTTATAAATCTTATAAATGATGAAGTTCCTGCGCTTCAGGCCCCTGTAGTTTCTGAGCCTGTAAAACCTGTTTCAGAATCAAAATCAGAAGAAAAAAGAAGGAAGAAAGAGAAAGAAACTCTCATGCCGGGAAGTATTGAAGTGGTGGTGGAGTAAGACAAGCTTCAGCTTGTAGGGATGATAAAAATTCAAATTTTGTTAATTAGAGGAGGAAAAGAATGTTTCCTAGTTTATTAGATAATGCAGATGTCTTGTTTTACACTCCTAAAGGTGAATATGGCAAAATGTATTATCCAAATGGTGAGGTTGCTGCTGAATTTGCATACTTAGCAATTTGCAAATATAAAGATTATAATGGATATTATTTATTTATGTGTAACGAGGACTATGAAGTAGAGACCGACGAACTAATGGATTCTATCGAAGAGTGTATGAATTCTGTGATCTTAGGGAGTTGTGTGCAGAAAATTGAATGGATAAGAGCTGAATAGCATTTTTATACAGTTCGTTAACAAAATTGAAATTTTTTCGCTTGACGGAAAATCATTGTAATGAAAAAAGAATAGTGTTTTTTACAGCCGGTGCAGAGATGTGCCGGCTTTTATAATTCAAAAATTAAGGAGGCCAAAAATATGAATGTAATCAAGTGCCGTTATGAATATGATAACGGAGAAGTAAAAGAATGGCCCGTAAGATGGGCAATAACAAAACGGATGGCAGGAGCAACCTATATCCACATCGAGGGCAGAGGAACGGAATTTGACGCAATCATCGGAAGGTATTCCAGCGGTAATTTCATCTGCATTCCGAGCATTGATGTTGGATGCGGACTTGCACCTTATAATGACACTTTTTGGAATATGGAGAAACTTTCCAAATATCTCGGTGTAACTGATGCTTTCACCATTACAAAGGCATTGCAGCATTTCGGAATGAAGGAAAGAGAAAGGAGCGAGGAAAGGTGAGCGAAGAAAAACTGAATACCGATACGATGATAAATGGGTTCAGCCGGAAGATTGGCAGGACCCATTTTTTAGTGAATTTCGTTTTCAAAGAAGATTCCACGGATGGTATCAAAGAGAAAACAAAGAAGCTGATTTGGGCTGAAGCAACGGGCAAGGAGCTACTTCCGAGCAACTGTATGCAATTAAACCAAGTTTTGTCCTAAAAATACTTGACCTAATGGCTTGATCACTACGGAGTACAGCGGAGAGCATTGATATTCCTTGTTCAGTAAATACATATGGTAATTTTCTTACACCACCATAAGTATTCAAACTTGAAGTTCCATTTTGGAACTTCAAGTTATTTTATCCGACGAACGTTTGAAAAACGGTTGTTTGCTTCCCGCAGCATCTCCTTTCCGATGTCAAATCCCCGGAATTCCTTCTCCCTGCGTTTTTTCTACGATGGCAGATGTGACGATTTATCCTATTTCAGTTTGTGATTTTTCATATATTACCCGGGATTTGGAACAGTATGGTTTGTCAGAAGTTTCAGGAACGCAAGCAGCAATCCGCATATCCCTGCAGTTGAATTCCATGATTCATTCTGACCATTTACCTGATGAGTTAACCTGCTATTTGAATATTCCGGAAAGTGAAGCATCTCTAATTCAATGTCAGATTTTAGCTGATAATATAGGTGTTTTTGTCAGTTCCGGCAGTAGTTATCAGAAAGATGACGATATTGGTTTTGAAATTCCAGATTATGATTGGGAAAATTTTCTTGATACATCCAAAAGTTTGCGAGGGATAGCTTCGATTCTAAAATTACTTGCTTATCCCGCATTATTCAAATTTGTAACAATCAAAGGATTGCGAAAGGCGTTTCAGCGGATGCAGGGACAGCAGCTGGATATTGTTATCGCTTTGAAGCAACGTATGAATTGTTTTATTAATAAACTTAATTCTGAGCATTTGAAATTATGGTGCGTCCCTACCGTAAATCTATTCAGAAAGCGTTCTGACAGAACGGAATTTAATGGTCAGTATGAGCAGCATCTTGTCCCTGACAGAACAGCTCCGCAGAATTTTGAGGTGTACAAGATTATTTCCGTTGAGGCTTACAATGAGCGCAACGAAGTCCTTTTTCATTGTGATCCTTGCTATCATGTTTCCGGTGCACTTCAGAATATGAAGAAAGGTCATAATTATTTTGTTCAGCACAGGACAGAACACATTTTGGGAAGTGTAACAAACAAGCGTTCATCCTATGTCGGTACAGAGGTTTACTTTTCGATAACCGGTGAGAAGTACTTGGATGAGTGGGAGAATATTCGTCAATTTTGTGCGGATACGCTTTGTACTAATCGTGATTTGCCATTACTTTTGCGTCAAAATGATGTATTGACACCGCCACAGGGAGCTCCTGTCTCAAAGGCTTCGTTTATATCCTTGCCGGGTGTTCCGCATACTCCGGTGATTCGAAATGGAGATGTCAATTCCTGGCGAATAGCCAGTCATGTCATCCATAATGTATCCAGTACTCTCTGGTTGAAAGAAAACATAAGAGTTGAAACGATAAGGGAATTGGTACGTTCATACGATTTGCGTAATGACGATGGAATCAATCGTCTTGCCGAGGGAATCGTTGCTATTAATTCGAATCCGCATTCTTTCCGATTTATTTCTCATGGTTCCGTATATTTTGAGCAGGGATGGAAAATAGAGGTTACATTAGACGAACAGGCATGTGAGGGAACTGGAGTTTTTATCTTTGGTTCTGTAATTAATACACTTTTACAGAGTTTTACTTCTTTGAACACGTGTCTGGAAGTTGTTTTACATACAGATAAACGGAAAAATATAATATCATGGATGAGTTGAGAAAAACTGCACGTTACTACGATAAATTATTGAAAAGCGGTCGTTGCGATCCCGACTTTTTTGAATTTATCAGACATATTGAAGCTGTTTCCGGTGGTTCCAACATCGGGATAAGCAACAATTTTGCAGCGGAACCGATTCGTTTTGGTCAAATACCATATCTTCATTTTCCAAAAACAACAATTGCCCAGATTACTGAACGCGAACGTTTATTTATTTTTGTATATTTTTTAGGATTGACGGGAAATAATGGACCATTGCCTTTGGAATTTACGAGCTACGCTTACCAGCGTATGCACAACAACTATGATCATACGCTTCACCGTTTTCTTGATATCATCAATCATCGTTTTATAGGATTGTTTTATCGTGCATGGAGGCGGAATAATTTAGCTGCATCCCTGGATAATCCGGATAGGGACTTAATCACGAATATCATTCATGCTCTTTCCGGAATGCCCATCCGGGATAAAACACTGCCTTCGGATATTGAAGCCGAACTTTGTGGTATTTTCGGTTGTGCGATTAAGAGTAATCATGGGCTCAGCACCATTTTGAAACATTATTTCAATTTGCCGATACAAGTTCTTCCCCATACGGAGAGTTTGAGTTTTATTCCTGTTGAATACCGTTGTCGTCTTGGAAAAGCGCAATCCGTACTTGGACAGTCGCTTCAATTGGGAAGCCGTTTTTTTACCATTACGAAAAAATTTACCGTTGAAATTGGTCCCATTGAATATTCTAAAGCGAAACTTTTTTTGCCCGGTGCGACTGCTTTTTCTGATTTGGTAATGTTGATTCAACGTTATCTTGACCGGCCTTTAGAGTATGATTTGAGAATCATTCTGAAATCTGAAACGGTTCCTGATACGCGATTAAACGGCAAGTTTCAGATTGGGCAAAGTATTTGGGTTGGTAATATCAAGAAACCGAGAACATATCTGCATATTGGTGCATCGCGGCTTGCAGAAATGAGACATAGAAAAACAAATTTGAATAAATAAGTTAAACTTTTTTACACGGGAGTTAGTCATGGGAAAATTAAAACGAGTCCAGATGTTCGCAAAGTTGAACAAAACAGCGTATCATACGATGGAAAGTGCCACGGTCCTTTGTAAGACCAGAGGTAATCCCTATGTTGAATTGGTTCACTGGATCAATCAAATCATTATGTCGGACAACACTGATTGGCATTGTGTGATTCGATTTTTTGAACTTGATTCCGCAAAATTAGCCAAAGATTTAGTAGATGCTATGTCCCGTTTACCCCGTGGGGCCAGCAGTATCAGTGATTTTGCAAACAGTATTGAATTGGTCATCAAAGAAGCATGGATGTATACCTCCCTGGTATTTTCTGAAAGTGCTGTTCGTACCGGGCATTTACTTTTGGCAATCAGAAATCACGCGGATCTTTCCCGTTATCTGACAGATATCAGCAAGGAATTCAACAAGATTAATAATGAAGTCCTTCAGGAAAAATTTACTGAAATCGTTGCTGATTCCGCTGAGATTTCTTCTACTGTTCAAGCTGGTGCAGTGGGTGCAACCGGACAAGCCGGTGAAATGATGTCTCCCTCAGCAATGGGCAAAGGTGAGGCATTGCGTCTTTATACGATTGACATGACAGAAAATGCTAAAAATGGCAAGAGTGATCCCATTGTCGGGCGTGATGAAGAGATACGTAAAATAATAGATATTTTGATGCGCCGTCGTCAAAACAATCCTATTATTACTGGTGAAGCCGGCGTTGGGAAAACTGCTGTTGTAGAGGGTTTTGCACAACGTTTGGCTTCTGGAGATGTTCCCGATTGTCTGAAGGGGACCATTCTTCTTTCGCTGGATATCGGGCTTCTTCAGGCAGGGGCGAGCATGAAAGGGGAATTTGAGAATCGTCTAAAACAGGTGATTGAGGAAGTACAGAGTTCTGAAACGCCCATCATACTGTTTATTGATGAAGCACATACCATGATTGGAGCGGGTGGTGCTGCAGGACAAAATGATGCCGCCAACTTACTGAAACCTGCATTGGCCCGTGGTCAGTTGCGTTGCATTGCAGCCACGACTTGGGCGGAGTATACAAAATACTTTGAAAAGGATCCCGCTCTTGCACGACGTTTCCAAAATATCATTGTAGATGAACCTGATGACGAAAAAGCAATTCAGATGTTACGCGGTGTTACTGAAAAATTGGAAAAACATCATAATGTCATCATCCTTGATGAAGCGTTGTCAGCTGCTGTAAAACAATCCCGACGTTACATTCCTGCGAGATTGCTTCCTGACAAAGCTGTCAGTGTACTTGATACTGCCTGTGCTCGGGTTGCATTAAGTCAAAATTCTGAACCTGCAAAACTTGAATATCTCCGGAGAAGAATTGATGCATTGACTTTAGAGCAAGATTTACTTCAAAAAGAACAGAATGCCGGTGATGATCACGAAGAAAAATTGAAAAAGCTGGCTGATACGTTGGATGAACTTGCTGTTGAACGAAAAGAACTTGAGGAGAAACTTGCGTTAGAAAGAAAGTTAGCGCAGGAGTATTTGGAACTCAGGAAATCTGTTATTGATAAACCTGAAGATGAGACTTTGAGAAAACAGATTTTGTCAAAGATTACGGAATTGCGCAAAACTCAAGGGGAATCCCCGATGATTCTTCCGTTAGTTGATTCTCAAGCAGTATCGACAATCATTTCCGAATGGACTGGTATTCCATTGGGAAGAATGGTTCGCAATGAGATTTCTTCCATTCTCAATTTGAGTGATGAATTGAACAAACGTGTGATTGGTCAAAAGCATGGTTTGGATACGATTGCCCGACGTGTTACTACCGCTCGTGCCTCACTTGCTGATCCCAATCGTCCGATTGCAGTTATTATGCTTGCGGGTCCAAGTGGTGTCGGAAAGACGGAAACGGCTCTTGCCTTAGCGGAACAAGTTTATGGAAGTGAAACAAACTTAATAACCATCAATATGAGTGAATTCCAGGAAGCTCATACGGTTTCTACGCTCAAAGGCGCACCTCCGGGATATGTCGGTTATGGAGAAGGCGGCGTTTTGACTGAAGCTGTCAGAAGAAAACCATACAGTGTTGTTCTGCTTGATGAAATTGAGAAAGCGCATCCTGATGTTCACGAAATCTTTTTTCAGGTTTTTGACAAAGGACAGATGGAAGATGGTTCCGGACGGCTTATTAATTTCCGCAATACTGTCATTATTCTCACGACAAATGTCGGTGATGAGGAAATTATGAAACTTTGCCGTGATGAGGACAATTTGCCGTCTCCTGATGTTTTGGAGCAGGCGGTTCGACCTGCAATGTTGCGTAAATTCCCGGCCGCTCTTCTTGGGCGTCTTTCCATTGTTCCCTATTATCCATTGGGCAAAAAAGCCTTGAATAAAATTATTGATTTGAAATTGAACAAAATCGTCAAGCGTGTTTTGGAAAATTATAATGCCGAACTTGTCTATACAGAGGCTGTTCACGATGAAATTATTCGCCGTTGCAATAATATTGAATCTGGTGCCCGTTTAATTGATTCCGTTGTTAATAATGAACTTTTGCCTGAAATCAGCACTCAGTTCCTGCGGAATATTATGGATGGGCATAAGCTTCTGCGCGCCAAAATCGATGCTTGTGACAATCGTTTCCGTTATCTTTTCAAAAATTGTCCGGAAAATATTCCTGAAGAAGAAGAGAACATTCTTGAAGAAGAGAACATTGAGAACGAATCCAGTGAAGAAATCGTGGATGAGGTAGAAATACTTGATACGGACGAAACGGATATTGTAATACAGGATACCCAGGAACCTGTACCGCAACACGAAGAATAATTTGAAAAAGAATAAGAAGGAAATCAATATGCCTATTCCAGTCATGACAATTACGAATACAACCGCTACCGGAGATGTGATTGTAGGACCCGGAGGAATAACCACTCTTGTTAAAGGACTTCCGGTTGCTTGTATGGGCGATGCTGTCGCAGGTTCCGTTTGTACTGGCGTTATTTCCATGTCAACCCATCCGACTGTTATCGTCAAAGGTCGTCCGATTGCCTGTTTAGGGTCAATGGTCACCGGGGTAAATCCCATTATCGGTATTCCCGTGACGACGGTATGTGCGGTTACGCCAAACATGAACGATTTGTTTTAATCTGAAGGAAGTTTGTTTTTTAGATATGAGAACAAGAATAAACTGCTGAACGTGAGTTTGCTTATTATTCTTTTCTCATAGAAAATGGATTGAAATGCACTCGAAAGGTGCTACAGTAAGTAATGAAAAATATTGAGTCCCCAGTGCCGTCTTTATCGTTGTTGTTCATTTTTTAACGGTACATGATGTGGCATTAACAAATATTCCGGTTATTTTGATCGGGTTGGTTTAGAATTCCGGACTGTGGATTCGCAGTTTGGAATTCATAACTGAATGAATGAGGAGAGACAGAATGAAACGCAATTTGCTTTATGGAGCACTTGCCGCATCCGTGTTTTTTTCTTTTAGTGAGCCAATGCTTTTTGCTCAAGTTCAGAAAATCACAGATGAAATGTATGAGACAGCAGTGGACAGTTTGAATTCGCAAATGTTTCAAACTTTACCTGTAACAGTGAAAGAACATTTGAAAAGGTTCAAAAAGACTTCCAACTCAAAGCATTTTGTTCATGCTGTACGTGTGGCACAGGATGTCAGTCAAAAGAAGAAAAATCAAGGGAATGTCCTGCTGACATACTATTCTGTTCCTGCTATGAGTGAATTGCAAAGGCTCCCCGATGCCTATCCGCTTGATGGAAAGATGGAAGCGCCCATACGGATTATCATGAGTCAGGATGAATTTGAACCGGGAAGTTTTGTTCTTTATCCCTTTGCAGATTTAGGAAAGGCAACTCTTCGTCTTACTGAGTTCAAAAATGAAAAAGGACAGGTATTCCCCTCTGATGCTTTGGATTTGAAAGTAATCAAAGTATGGTATCAAAACGGGAACGGTTGGTACAGTTATTTTGGAGATACTGGGTTAAAGCTGACACCTGAATTATTGCTGAATGATGAAGATTTAATTCTGGTGGATGCAAAAAAAGAACAAAATTATGCGCGTTTGACAGAAAAAGATGGGAAAGTATCCTATCAATGGATTACCCCGCCTGTTGAAATTGACAGACGGATCGGGTATCCTGATTATCGTGATTTTGAGTCGTTTCAGGCAATGAAACCGAATTTTAAGGATGCAAAAACTTTGCAGCCTGTGACATTAAAGGAAGGTGAGTTCAAACAGTTTTTTCTGACTGCCCATGCGACTTCTAAACAGGCGCCCGGTTTGTACAAGGGTAGTATTGTCGTCAATACCAAGGGAACTGCAATATCCATACCGGTATCCATCCGTGTATTGCCGTTTGTTTTACCGCGTCCTTGTGCTTACAACGATACGAACAAACCGTTTTTGGTCAGTTCATACAGTTACCGGGACTTGTACCTGCTTCGCGCGTTTAATGGTGGCGATATAGATTTGGCCAAACAGCAGTTGGAAGCAACCATTGTTGATTTGGTCAACCACAATGAGGATTTTTTGGGAGCACCAGGAAATCTGCAAAGTTTTGAGTTCGAATATACGGTTGATGTATTGCGGAAAAACGGAGCCAGAAAGGATTATTTGAAAGGCGGAGGTATCAATAATGGCGGGCCAACTCGCGTTGAAAGACGTCATGGTGCCAAGATTGCGAAAAAATATATTGAAAGTCTGGGATATGAAAGCATGTTTATCGGCTACGGGGATGAACCAGGTGCAGATTGGGTTATTGCAACAAGGGACTTTTTCAAAGATATTCAAAGTTCCGGTTTGAAATTTTACATTGCTGGCGGAGATCAGGTGTTTTACAGTTATGGTTATGGTTATGATTTTTTCAATACTGCACAGAAGCCTGAGAACAGAGAAGCTACCCGGAAATGGAACGATGTTGGACATGCGTGGGTTGCATGGTACGCTGTGCACCACATAGGTCCGGAGAATCCTGCGTTCAACCGACGTCAGTACGGGATAACACCGTATCTTGCCGGGTACAGCGCAATGTGCAACTATGCTCATCATTATGGTCCGTATAATGACAGACGCATGACTTACAAACCGATGGTTTTTGCATACGGAACCGGTAATGGTGTGATTGATACTTTGGGATGGGAAGGATTCCGCGAAGGAATTGATGACATCCGGTATGCAACCATGCTGAAACGTTTGGCAAAAGAAGCGGATGCTTCTCCTGATATCAATATCCAACATGCTGGACGCATAGCGTTGCAGGAATTTGCAGAGTTCGACCTTACAAAAGGCGATATGGCGGAATTCCGGTTGGAAATGATACGGCATATTATGAATCTCCGGAAACTTTTGAACAAGTAACTGCAAAGCTGAATTTTCTTTCATGCTCAAACACTGAGGTTAAAAATGAAAATCATTAAGTCTTTTATATTTTTATCAATTGCAATTTTCTCAATTACGATTCTGATATACGGATGCAACAGCAAAAATAATTATGTTGCCGAAACGTCCCAAGTGGAGAAAGTTTCGGCTAATGTGATTGCAAAAGAGACAATGCCGTTGCAGACTGCATCCCAAACGAACGTCTTTGCAAATGCTGACAAACAACGGATGGAAAATCTCAAGAACACAGTTCCTGCACAAACTCCGGAAGAACTGAAATATGAACGTTCGGATTTTGGTAAAAAATTGAATGCAGCAAAGCTGTCGTATCAGAAAAATCCTGTATCTGAGGCTGAATTGTATACGTTTTTCAAAGACATTAAGGCTTCCATGCGGGAAAGAGAACGTATCCTTACGTTTATTACGGGACAACAGCTGGCTGCCAAAAATAACGGCAAAGTAGATTCGTTAGTGAAAAAATTCAGCAGCGAAAACAAATTATCCTCACAGACGCTGGCTGATTTGTATCAAATGCAAGCATCCGCATGTGAAAGACAAAATCAGTTTGGTCAACAGGCTGAGGCATTGTTGAACAAATTAAGATATACACCGAACAATAATGAAATTTATCCATTGAAACGGCAAATTATCCGTTGTTATATGCGTGCCAAGATGAGTAAAAATGCATTATCTCTTCTGGTGGAATTTCTTGAATCCGGCGTTGTGCCTGAACGCGATTTGCGCTCTGTTTGGAATGAGAGAATGAATGTTTGTATGGAGACCGGTGACCTGGAAACTTTGAAATCATGTCTGGAAAGCATCCGTAAAATTGATAATGTTAATCTCAAAACCGATTTACTGAATGCTTTGCGCGGTTGTTATCTACGGTTGAAACAGACAAATGAAGCTGCCGCGTTAGCAAATGAAATCATCAGTGATGGGAATGCGACTATGGCAATCCGTTTGGGATTGTTTATTGATACGGTTGCCAATCCCATCAAGAATAGTTCATGGGGAACGAAACGGAAAATATGGTACCTGTTTGCAAAACAGTTTTTGAAAGATTCTGAACGTAATCCTTATCGTGGTAAAGCGCCATTTAAGGATATGGCTGAAGAGGTTGCAACGCGTGCATCCGAGGATTTGAACTGGACTGTGGATGCTCTTGTGGAATTGAAATGCATTCCTAATGACTTTGTTCGTATTGCAGTTTATCTCAAAAATATCGCGTCTTGGGATTTAAAAGATTCAAAATTAGAAAGACATTATGCGGAAGCAATTCTTGCTTATCCTGATGTGAGCAATTCTGCAAAAATAGATGCGAGTGCGACAATCTTCAATCAATCGTTGGATTCAGGAGACAGAAAGACTGCTCGGGAAATTGCTGAAAAAATATTGTCCCTTGAAAAATTCATACGGAGCTACAGACTCTGTAATAGAAGTCAAACTAACGACATTGCCAAAATAGGTTCTATATGCTTCATCCCATGCTTGACGGAAATGAGTCAATTTATTATTTGCCATACTAGCTGGATAAAA
>CALCCZ010000148.1 GCA_937900075.1 uncultured Lentisphaeria bacterium | reverse complement strand
ACCGAAGAGAATGGAATATGGAAGAGTCATGGGGCTTTTAGATTATGTTCTCGAAGAAATTAAGAAAAAGGTTGTTGTCTTTGTCAACATTGAGAGTGTATGAACGTCCAGATGATTGAATGGTTTCCGATGTACTGATTTTGCCTGAAACTGCACCTGTCAGTGTTATTGTTTTCAGAAAATTAGACGCATTGTCCGCTAAAAAATATGAACCGGATTTCTGTACATCGGAAATATTGACGGAAAGAGTTAAACGATTCTCGGACTCACCTTCTCCCTTTCTGAACATCTTTTCATAATCACAGAAGAAAAGAGGCGCGGAATTCGGTGTATAGGGATTATGAACAGATAAGTCCATATTCAGCAAAGTGCCTTCATTGACAATGACATAGTTATCACTTTCCAATTGTCCCGCTATGGAAATATTTCCTGCAAGTTCAAGATATTGAGCACTAATGGTGTCTGAAATGGTTTCAAACGTCATATCCTTTAGAACAACCGTGCCGACTATCGCATCGATTGCTCCTTTTTCTCCGCTGTTTTTAATCACAGCATTTGCTAATTCAAGGCGGATGTTGCCATTGTTCTGAAGAATAAACGTTGGGGAATCTGCCCGATTTTGTCCGTCAAAAGTTAATTTTTGATCATTGAAATCGCGACCGATAATTATGGTATCATGAGAGATGATAATTCCTGAAGTATCTTCTTCTGTTCGTTTAAATGTTCCGAAAAGGGGCAGTTCTCCAGTATAGGTACCGATATCAAGAGAAATGTCAGAGAATGACCTGTCTTCTTTTTTTGTTGCTGTGATAGTATAATCATTATTACTCTCATTGTATTTGAGTGTATAGAGGCCATTCCCAAAAACTACTTCTGTCATTGGACTAGACGTAGGAGTTTTTATTGTGTGACCGGTATAAACGCCATCAAGCCAAAGTTGAATTTCGTTATGGAAAATTCCACCCTTGACAAGACAATAGTCAATTCCTGATTCTTTCGCCTGATTTACATTCAAGTTGACAGCAAGCGAACCGGAATCTATCATATTTCCTCTGTCAATAATCGGGTTCATATTCGCTTGCGTATAAGAACTGACATCCATAACAAGCGTAGCGTTCGATTCAAGAGAAAAATTACCGAATATGTTACCGGAAAGAAAATTTGTTCCGGAAAAGGTAACATTGCCACTATTTATAAAAATGGTATCAGATTCACTGCTGAAACGGCAATTCTGAATGATAATTTGAGTTCCAGTATCTTTATCTATGTAGAGTGCACCACCGCCATGAGATGCTTGATTCTCTTGGAATGTTGAGTTGGAGATAGTGACTGAACCATCTGCGATATACAACGCCCCTCCTTGGGTTGTTGCTGTATTGGCGGTAAAGGTGCAATTGTCAATAGTTGAGTGATCACTTGAGTCCGGCGAGTCAAGATATATAGCACCTCCTTGCTCTGAAGAATTATTATGGAATGTATCACCTAAAGAAGACATTGACTCATCATCACTGTAAATAGCTCCTCCCTTAAAATAAGCAGAGTTGTTTGTAAAAGTATTTCCGGAAAGTAAAAAACCAAATGAATTGTCATCTTCATTTTCAGTACGGGATGATGAATAAATTGCGCCACCCATTCCTTCGTTTCCACTTGGCTCTCCAGAGGTATCACATTTCGATTTATTACCTTCAAAAAGATTGTTTTGGAGATTCAATATCCCATTATGATTCATGACAGCTCCGCCGCTGTAACTCGCGATATTGTAGGTAAAGTTACTTTGGGAAATTGTTGTCGCTGGTATAAAGACAGGTAAATCTTCTTCATCGTAAGAACCATTAAATACGGCACCGCCATCGCACTGTGACACATTAGATAAAAAGGAAACTGAAGTGATGTTGAGATTTCCAGTTGGGTTATATACAGCGCCACCGCCGTCAAGTTGACAACCTGAATTTGCACTAACTTTATTAAATGAAAAAGCTCCGTTCTCAAGTGTTATTTTCCCTTTGTTGAAAATCATTCCTCCGCCTTCTTGAGAATAGTCAGATGATGATTCATTTGAAGTAAAAGAACCATTTGCACAGAAAAATTTCGTAAGAGACATATCTGCATCTTTGCCTAACGAAAACGCACGAGCCTCAGAATTTCCTCTGAATAAGATAAAGTCATCATCACTGGTTCCTGCACAGGTTATACTTATTGCGGAATTAACAGACATTCCTGTCTTCAGGGCGATATCACTTGTGGAATTATATTCTACGACAATTCCGGTCTCGGTAGAAAACACCGTTTTTCCGGAAATTTCATTATAGAAATCTGTAAAGGAATATTGTTCCTTTTGATTGTTCAGATCGTTGAGTATCATAATCACCTCTTAAAAATTATTAACGTTGATTTTTACACGTTATGTTTCGATTTTTCACTCGGGTGCCAGAGTCATAATTCTTACTTTAAAAATGCTCAACAGTATTATATCGTTTTCTTCTCAAAAAGCAAGTGTATTTACAAAAAATAACCCAGGTTTTTTCCTGAACCGCTTTTTCTTCAGATACATGAATAAAAAAACATATTTGCTCCAGATAAAGTGAAAAATCTGCTGTTTGTTCTAAAAATAAAGATATTTTTCATTTTTTTTGTTTTCAAACTTGATTTTTACAGACAAATGTTGTAAATTCAAGAAAGAGATTGAGGTGAGTAATTGAAACAACACAATAACAGTTTTACTTTGTGCGGACAAGTAATGAGTGAGTACGTCTTAATGGTAGTCATTTTTACGTTGATCGCATTGACGGCTGTTTTTCTTATTGCCTCTTTGATGGAACATGGTTGGCGGGTGCTTTCACTTGTCGCTTGGGAGCCATTTACTTGATTTTGACAATTTAACTTTGCAAGGAGAAAATGCTATGTTCAGAAAAATGTATGTTATGCCTCGTCAAAAAAAGAATTTAGGTCAGGCCATCGTTGAGTACATCATCATTATCGCAATTGTTGCTATTGGTGCGTTAACTGTTATCGGTTTGTTCAGCGATCGTATTAAACAACTTTTCTCAGGTGCCACATCTGAATTAGGGTCCGATGCTGCACAGTCTGAAGCAAAAAAGAGTTCCAAAGATGAGCTTCAGAACATGGATGAGACCGGCATGGGTGATTGATTCCCCTTTTGCTTTTTTATTCACAGAAAGATTGATGCGTGAAGTATCCGTTTTTCTGTGAATAATTCGTTTTCTTTATTTTTGATTGAAGGAAGTTCTGTTTTGCTTTTATAAAGGTGTATTTCAAGATGATTTTTTTCCGAAAGAAATACGCAAGCATGTTGGAAACTTTCCTTGCCTTTTTTATTCTGCTTTTAGTATGTTTCGGCGTAATGCAGCTTTATAAGCTCTCCCTTGCGAATATGGTTTCAAAATACGCAGCCTTCCGAGGAACACGTTCGTCCGCTGTCGGTTTCACTGACTACTTGGTTGACCGGGAAACGAGAGTAAAAACGATTCCCGTTTCCGGTGATTTAGTTGAACCTGAAAGTTCTGTGGATATCGCTTCTCCGTACACTCAATTTTATGCTGAAAAGGTCTTTATTGAAGAATATATGAGTGGAATACGCTGGATAAATTATACATTATGGGGTGCATCCCCCGTGCGTCATACTAACTACAAGTGTAAGAATTACGGACAACCGCTTCTTTCCGGAACGTGTTCCGTTTGCTCAATCCATGCAAATACATCCCTGGGAATTTCTCAAAGAATTTCCGGTGATACTACAAAAGTTTCTGTTTTTTTTAATGACTATCCTTTGGATATGCCCTTGTATCGTGCTTTTTTTGATTCCGGACGTATCAATATCAGCAAGTCGGCAGAAATGACAAATCACGCAAACGTATTTCTTGATGAATGATTATGAATAAAATACGAAAACAATTACATTTTGACAAGACAGGGCAGGGCGGGCAAGTATTGGTCTGCGCACTCATCTTTATGCTCGTTATTGTTGTAGCTGTTTTCTTCCTTTTTGATGTTCATACCGTTATTCGTGGTAAAGTTAAAGGACAATCTGCTGTTGACGCAGCTGCTTTGGCAGGTGCAACTTGGCAACAACATTCACTTAACTTGATAGGCGAACTCAATATTGTCAAAATGATGACGATTCTAACGCGTGAAGATGAGTTCAAAATAACACAAACTGACAAAGAAAATATTCGGATATCCCATTTGAAAGATCCCGCAGAATATGCCGATAAAAATGGCAATTTCGATTCTGTTGCTTTCAGAAACGATATAAAACGCGTAGAAGATGAGTTACGCAGTTTGCAATCTGCTCTTTCTTTGGTGGATCAAATGCAAACCCGTGTTTCTTTTGTTCTTCCTCTCATCGGATACGGAGCTGCTCAGCAGGCTGCAAAAAATAATGGTTTGGCAGCGAATAATGATGCTGGTGATGTTGTCCGTGATCATTACTTGGCAATTAACGATGATACTCTTTATGGCGATCCCGATGTCGCTCCATTAGTTATTCATGGTTACTATTGGCGGAAGCCTTACAGTAGTATGATTTTGTCAATCTTGACTTCAGGAAAATCAACTTCCGGAACACCGAAGGACAGTGACTTGACCGGTATTGCTGTTGCGACTTCCGAAAATCGCTTGGGAACACCATTTCTCAGCGCAGATCCGCCAAACAAATTAACTTCCTACATTTCCAGCAGACAATTTTATGATGCTGTTCATGCTAATTCCTGGTGCTTTTTAAGAGATATCCTGGAACTTGATTATAATGGTGCCTGGTGGGGGAATTTTAAATGCGATTATCAGGATTCCTTCATTGAACAATCCGAAATTCTTCCAATTCATATTGACTATTTTACCGGTTTGACCCCTTATAACGGCGCTAATCCTTATAATTTCTTTTCAAACCGGATAAATGAGGACAATATAATTGTGCCGATTGCTGAATTGTATGATAATCAGAATCCGTATTCCGGACTCAACTATGATTCACATTCCGGAGTTATTGACATTACCGGATTAAAATTCGATTCCAAAGGTTTTCCCCTAAAAAATCCGAATGATTCGGATAATTGCTTTAATATTATGCCCGAATTCACCTGGTGTGTCTATGACTCTTATTGGACAGAATACGATGAGGAACAGATAACTTATTGGAACCAATATTTGAGAGCGGATTTTAAACCCGGTTATGACTATTTTTCCGGCGCTCTTTCATGGTTCGATATG
>CALCCZ010000147.1 GCA_937900075.1 uncultured Lentisphaeria bacterium | reverse complement strand
GTTACCGGTAATGGCGATATCCACATCTTCGTTCCACATGATTGCAACGCCTTCGCGTACGTCATCAGCGCCATAGCAGCGTACCGCAGCACGTTCACCCTTGGAGTAAGCGCGTTCTTCCACGATAGCGAGTTTGCCGGTGGCATAATCAAATTTTGTTTCCACGCCAGTGAAGCCATTGATACGGCTGATGATCTGAGCAGCATCTTTTCCCAATCCGTTCAAGATCACACGAAGGGGTGTTTTGCGGACGCGGTTGGCGCTTTTGGCAATACCGATAGCGCCTTCGGCGGCTGCGAAGGATTCATGACCTGCGCAGAATGCGAAACATTTTGTATCTTCGGAAAGCAGCATGGAGGCAAGATTACCGTGTCCAAGACCGACTTTACGGTCATCGGCAACGGAGCCGGGGATGCAGAAACTCTGCAGACCTTCGCCCAAAGTTTTGGCGATTTCGCTGGCAATCGTCTGACCGCGTTTGATGGCAACAGCGGCACCGACTAAATAAGCCCAGCAAGCATTTTCAAAACAGATCGGCTGAATATCACGGACGCGCTGGCAGATGTCCAGACCTTTGTCCTTAGTGATTTTTTCCGCTTCTTCGATCGAGGCAATACCGTTATCGTTGAGAAACTTATTGATCTGGGCGATACGGCGTTCATAGCTTTCAAAAAGTGCCATGGTTAACTCTCCTTCTTACGCTTTCCGCGGATTGATGACTTTGACGCCGTCGGCAAAACGTCCGTACGTCTTTTGGAATTTCTTGATCAGGTCTTTCACTGGCATATTGAGAATTTCTTCTTTGCCGGAATTGACCGCTTCCATCATTTTGCCGAGGTTTACGAACTGGTAACCGATGACCTTGTCTTCTTCATCCAGGGCAAGACCGGTAACGTAGCCTTCCGCCATTTCCAGATAACGGACGCCCTTAGCGGCTGTTCCGTACATGGTACCGGTAATGGAGCGCAGCTGTTTGAGGTCTTCCAAACCTGCACCGATGGGAAGTCCGCCTTCGGAGAAGGCAGTCTGGGTACGACCGTAAACGATCTGGAGGAAGAGTTCACGCATAGCGGTATTGATAGCATCGCACACTAAGTCGGTATTCAGTGCTTCCAATACGGTTTTGCCGGGCAGAATTTCTGCTGCCATGGCAGCGGAATGCGTCATGCCGCTGCAACCGATGGTTTCCACTAATGCTTCCTGAATGATCCCGTCTTTTACGTTCAAAGTGAGTTTGCAGGCACCCTGCTGAGGTGCGCACCAGCCTACACCGTGGGTAAGACCGGAAATATCCGTGATTTCTTTCGCCTTCGTCCATTTTCCTTCCTGCGGAATGGGCGCGGGACCATGGTTCGGTCCCTGGGCGACACAGCACATTTCTTTGACTTCATCTGTGTAAGTCATTTTTGTGATTCTCCTGTATCGTGTTAATGTTTGTTATGGGTTTTTGTATAATATACAACAAGGATGTATTTTTTCAAGAGAGTTTTTTCGTAATACATTGAAAAAGCGGAGCAGCACACGGTATCGGTAATTATTTGTCATGACCAGCTGGTTCCGGTTCTGGTATCGGACTGTTTTGAACCGGATCTTTTTTCTTGCAGAACAGCCAGACTGAAAACATAATCACAAGCAACAGAATAAAGCTCCCGGATTTTCCGAAATTCAGAAATTTCGTCAAGACGATACGGGAATCCCATTTCAGCACGGAAAACAGTGCCAGCAGAACACCGACCAGACCTTCTCCTGCCACCAAGCCGGAACTGAATAATACGCCTTTCTCTTTATTGCGTTTTTGTTTTGAGACGATCCAGTTGAGCAAGCCGCCCGCGAAAATTGTTGCCGTTGTTTCGATAGGAAGATAGGTTCCGATTGCAACACAGAGAGATGAAATCCCGAGGAGTTCAAAAACAATTGCGCATGCTGCGCCTGCCAGAATGAGTGTCCAGGGAGCGTTGTTTCCCATTACGCCTTCCGTAACAAGTTTCATAAGATTGGCTTGCGGAGCCGGTAATTCAGGTGACCCGAATTCCCAGGCTTCGTTCAGGAGCAGCATCGTTCCGCCGATAATTCCCGCAGAAGATACGACACCGATAATCTCGCCAATCTGTTGTTTCCATGGTGTTGCGCCTAACAAAAATCCTGTCTTGAGATCTTGGGAAGTGTCTTGGGATATGCTGTTGATGACGCAAGCTACAGTTGCGATTCCCATAGAAAGCATCATTCCGTTTGTGCCGGTGAACCCGGCTTTTTTCAGAATAAATGCAGCAATCAGCAAAGTGGCTATTGTAACTCCGGAGGACGGGGAATTACTGGCACCGACCATGCCGCCGATACGGCAAGTGACTATGGAAAAGAAGAATCCCAGCACGAATAACAGAATGACAGCGAGAAAATTCAGGGGCAGCTGTTTCAGAACCAGGCAGAGTACCAGAACAACGGCAGTTCCACCGATAACGATCCATCTGTTCAGATTCCGTTCGGTACGGACATTTGTCTGTACTGTAGTTTTCTGTTCGTCTTTTTCTGCTTTTGAAAAAGACGAAAACATGCTGTAAAGAGCTTTTATGAGTCCGCAAATTCCGCCTGCCGCGACAGCGCCGGCGCCGATGTAGCGAATGTAGTGGTTCCAGATGCCGAAAGGACCTTTTTGAAAATAAAGTTCGCTGATTGGGATTTGACCGGAATACGGAATCGTATCGCCGCCCAAAAATACGATAAGCGGCAGCAGAACGAACCAGCTGAGCAGTCCGCCGGCGAACAGGGTTGCAGATACACGCAATCCGCAGATATAGCCGATTCCTACCATTGCCGCAGATGGTGTGAAGCTGAGTTCTGTGAAAAACTTTTTGACCGGAATTGTTACACTATCGGTAAAAATCCGTATCCCATCGGTCAGAAATTTAGCAAGTGCCCCGAACCCGATGCCCCAGAAAATGGTATGTCCCGCCCCTTTTCCCTGTTCGGCGGAAAGCAGTATCTGAGCGCAGGCACGTCCTTCCGGAAAGGGCAATCTCTTATGTTCGGTAACAATCAGATAATGCCGGAACGGAACGAAGAAAAATACACCGAGGATACCGCCGAACATCGCTAAAATGGTAATTGAGTTTAAAGACGGAGCCGGAGCTACCCCTTCTTTTTCCCACAGAAAGAATGCGGGAGCTGTAAAGATGATTCCGGCGGCAATGGTTTCCCCGGCGGAGGCGATTGTCTGAACCATATTGTTTTCCAGAATGGAGTTGCGTTTCAGCAGAAGACGCAAGACCACCATGGAGATAACGGCTGCCGGAATGGAGGCGGAAACGGTCATGCCGAGTTTCAGTCCCAAATAGGCATTGGCGACTCCGAATACGGCAGAGAGGATAATACCATTGACGACGGCAACCCAGGTCAATTCCGGCGGATTGGCATTTGCCGGAATGTACGGTTTGAAATCGTTTTGTGGCTCATATTTCATGGGGTCATTTCTCCTTCTGTTTTATACTATACAATAACTTTTACTGAAACAATCTCCCGTTTCTCTTGACTGGAGAAGTGCAACTTTTTTTCTTTCCTCAAAATGTTCCGGGAATCCGGTCGAAATCTTTCCAGTTTTCCTCTGTTGCCAAATGGAAAATATTACGAAGATCCGGAACGCCCGGCGGCAGATACGCATCGGCATCCTGTTCGATTTTCTCCATATAAACGCGATCCCGTTTTTCCCAGTACTGCGGCAGTTCCGGATCGTAGTTGTTTGTGGTTCCGTCGGATCCCCAGAGAACGAAGTTTTTGACTCCGTATCCGGTCAGGTACAGTTTGCGAAGTCCGTCCTCGCGATTGATACCCGGTGTGCCCGGGGTCAGGTCGAAATACATACGGTTCTGGAAATCGGGTTCGTAATTGTTTGTAAAACAGGATTTTGCGACCATTGCCATATAGTCATCCATCCACGGCCATCCTAAATGAGCCAGGGAGAAACGCAGCTTTCTTACGGAAAACAGAATTTCAAATGCCGACGGATGATTGAAGCGGTTGCAGAGCATATCGCGTCCGCCGTCCAGAACACCGCTGTGGAACATAATCGGCATGCCGGTTTCCGCGATGATGGAACACGCCCGGAGGCAGTCTTCCGGATAATATTTTTCGCAAATGACCTTGAAGCCTTTGCAGCCGCGCTCCACTGCCGTATGAAGCTGTTTTTCGATATCGGCTGATGTGGGATCAAATCGGTAGAACGGATAAAAACCCGGCGTCTGAGAGGTGAACTCAAGAACATGTTCCAGTCTTGCTTCCCAACGGTAGTCGCCTGCTGCACGACCGATTGTCTGTTCCGTCGGAACCGAGAAGATGTTACCGCCAGTGATATTAGCGGCAGCCGTCTTTGCGAGAAATTCTTTCGGTGTGTCACTCGGTCCATAGTACATGTGAATATGTGCGTCAAACATAGATATCTGTTTTCCTGATTTCCGGAATTTCTGTCGGATGTGTTTTTGACAGGAATTCCTGTTATTTCTGTTGAAAAGTCTCGGGATGAGAGTTTTAACTTTCGCAATATACCCTACTAACAATCCTTTTTCAAGTTTACATGATTGGAAAAAAAGATTTTTATTTACCGTCATTTCATTTTTTCGAACAGCATCTGAAAAAATGAAATATCTGTGAAAATATTCAGAAATCAGAGTTGCATTTTTCAATGACACTTTTAAAGTCGTCATTTTGTCGGAAAAGATAACCCGAGATAAAGAAAAACAAACACATATG
>CALCCZ010000146.1 GCA_937900075.1 uncultured Lentisphaeria bacterium | reverse complement strand
ATAATAGCCAGGGGTAAGACGCCGAAGGCGGCGCAGCCCCTGGTTTACGGTAACCAAAACCTCTCGAGCCCCAACGGGGCGGCCCGAACCACTCACGGAGGAAGCCCGCCACCAGTGGGCGCATCTCCGTGCATAACGTTTATCCTACGGTCACAATTTCCATCCCGTCCCGAACAATCACGGACAACATCCTGAGTTTCCCATTCTACTAACCACTACCAAGTGACAAATTACATAATAACCATGCTTTTTTTTGCAAAACTCCGGAAAATGAGTTGATTTCTTCATTTTTCCGCTGTATATTGTGTTCCATGGATTTCCCTGCAGAAGGCGGAGCTGTGCTCTGCCGGACGCATATTTCCTTTTTTTATTATTACAAGTTAAAAATTCGCTGTTCCTGAAGGTAAAATTGAGTTGATTTTACCGGACGCAGCAAAACAAACTATGGAGATGAGAATGAAAATCGGTGTGATTGCTGAACTTTTACGGAAATCACTTTATGAAGACATCGCTTATGCAGCCGAAATCGGAGTGCAGGGCGTGCAGATTTGCGTAAGACACGGTGAAGACGGTATTGATCTGTCCAACTGCACGGACGAACAGCTTGCAGAGCTGGCGGAAGTTGTGAAAAAGAACAATCTGGTCATTACTGCGATTTGCGGTGACTTGGGCGGTTCTTTCCAGCTGGAACAGGAATGCTGGGGTAGAGTTGAGCTGATGAAGAAGATTATTGACAGTGCTGCAAAGCTCGGAGTCAAAGTCATTACTACGCATATCGGTTATATTCCCGACTGCCCTGCGGATCCGGTTTATCCGACCATGCTGCGCAGTGTCCGCGCGGTAGCCGACTATGCCTACAGCAAGGGCTGCGTGATGGCAATTGAGACGGGTCCGGAACTGGCGGATGTTCTGAAAGCGTTTATTGAAGGCGTTAATTCCAAGGGACTTGGAGTGAATCTTGACCCTGCGAATCTTCGTGGCGTTTCCTGCGAAGATCCGGTGTATGCGGTTCAGACCCTTGCTCCCTATATTGTGCATACGCATGCGAAAGATTCTGTGAATCTGCATGTGGGTTCTTCCGCCAAGTTCTATGGATTGCGCAATCCTGACGGCTCCTACCGCAATATTACGGCCCGTGCTTCCGGATTCAAAGAAGTTCCGCTGGGAACGGGATTTGTTCCGTGGGATGAGTATCTTGCCGAACTGAAGAAAATCGGTTTTGACGGTTTTCTGACCATTGAACGCGAATGCGGTGAAGATCCGGTCGGCGATATCAAGATGGCAGTTGGTTTCCTGAAAGATAAGCTTGCAAAATTAGGTTAAGGAGAAAAATTCATGGCAAAGAAAAAGTTGAAAGCCGCGATTCTCGGCTATGGCGGAATGGGACATTGTCACGCATCCCAGTATGACACTCAGAAAGATGTTGAATTGGTAGCATTGTGCGATATTGACAAGAACAAATTCGGTCAATCGGATGTCGAATTGAACTTTGGCAACAGCGGTAAAGCCAGCGTCGCGGGCAAGAACTGCTATCTTTGCTATGAAGATTTGATTGCCGGTGAACCCGATTTGGATTACATTGATATTTGTCTTCCCTCGGATTTGCATTGTGAGTACGCCTGCCGTGCGATGAACGATGGTTTCAATGTGCTTTGTGAGAAGCCCATGGCACTGAACTCAAAGGACTGTGAAAAGATGATTCAGACGTCCTACAGCACGGGAAAGTTCCTCATGATTGCACAATGTCTGCGTTTTGATGAAGGATTCAATGAAATCACTAAGGCTTACAAGAGCGGCAAGCTCGGTAAACTGCTTCGTTTCTCCCTGAAACGTATGGGCGGTTTCCCCGGCGGCTGGTTCCGCGATGTAAAACGGTCCGGCGGAGCCTTGATGGATTTACACATCCATGATGCCGACTTCGTTCTGCATTTATTGGGAAAACCGGCTGCGCTTCGCGCTCACGGTGTTGTTGTCAAGAGTGGCGGTATTGATGATTTGAGTGTCGATTTGGAATATCCCGATGGTCCTATCGTTCTGTGCGAAAGCTCCTGGGCAAGACCCGGCTGGCAGTGCAGTATGAATGCCATTTTCGAGGAAGGTACCATTTGTGTCGCGGATGGCAAGGTCGTTCTCTACCAGATGGATAAACCGAACAAGGAAATCAAGCTGCCCGGCAAGGGAAATCCGTATTTTCAGGAAATTGCCTATTTCGCCAAGTGCGTGAAGACTGGCAAGCGTCCTGAAACGGCATCCATTGAGAGCACCCGTGATACGATTGCTCTGCTGGAACAGGAAGTCAAGTCTGCGTTTGCCGGCGGAAAACTGGTAAAAATCAAATAATTACAGAAAAAACGAAACGCCCTTGCAGAAAAACAGATTTTCCGCAGGGGCGTTTTTTTGCACACTCATGCTTTGCAGACATGTATGGGGAAAGATTTTTACGGGTTCTTATGCAGATTGTAAATCGTTTTTGCATATTCAGCAATCTGGTTGCGTAATTCCTCCGGTGCGATGATTTCGGCGTTCCCCGCCCATGTAAGCACAAAATTCCGGATTTTGTATTCTTCTACCTCCGGGATATATAAGATAAGACTCCCGTCCGCCTCTTTTTTTGCCGATTCGTAACGGAAACTTTCAGGACCGTAAGTAATTCCTTTCCCGGTCAGCTTCAGAACTACATTTTTCAGCATGGGAAAATCAAAAATCCTGCCGGAATTGATGGCTTTCAGAATTTCCGGATCCGTTTGAAATGAACAGGGTGTGATGGTGACGCTTCTGACGCGGTGAACCGCAAGCGTGATGACGTTTTTCTGTTCGTATGCCACACGGTCGGAACGTAACATTCTTACGCGCATATACCATGCGCCTTCGTGGAAGGCGAGGGCGTGGGGTTCCACGAACAATTCGGAGGATAGATTGTCTTTCGCCCGTGTATAATTCATCTGGAGAACATGGCGGGTCTGCCATCCCTTGAAAATCTCTTCAAAAATTTCCGGTTTGATCGGGGTCCGTGAGCCAGTGGCAATGAGCGACAGCAGCGAAGAACAGCCGGACTCCGTCTGATAGTCTCCGGTGGCCATCAGGGAATCCATAGCTTTTCTGATTTTTCCGGATACGGGATTGGGAACGAGCGTTTCCGCGATACGGGTACCGAAAATGACCGCATCCATTTCATCTTTGTTGAAAGCGGGCGCGTCCAGATTCCATTCTTTGTTGGTCAGATAGTAACCGCGTTCCTTGAAATCGTATGCAATCGGGGCGTTGTATTCATTTTTCAGGTAATTTACATCCCGTTGAATCGTTTTCTGCGTGATATCGTAAGCTCCTGCCACATCCAGTTTTCTCATTTCTGCTACTAGACGCGGATGGTTCGGATAGCGGTTCTCCTTCAGCATGGCAATGAAATGCATCAGTCGGGGAATGGCAAGTTTATTGGAGGACATGAAACGGGACCTTTTGTCAGTGAGGGAACATGTTTTTTTGAAAAAGCAGGACAGTGGCGTGGGCTTCCATAGATTCTCCGGCTCCCACGGGACCCAGATGTTCTGCCGTTTTGGCTTTGATAGAGACGCGTTCAACAGAGATATTCATAGCGTCCGCAAGATTTTTTCTCATTTGCGGAATAAAGGGCGCCAATTTGGGGGATTGGGCAATAATGGTCAGATCTGCATTTCCGATAATCCAATCTGATAATTCAGGCAGAGCCAGCACTTTTTTCAGCAGAAATATGCTGTCCGCATCTTTCCATTCCGGCGCATTGTCAGGAAAATGACCGCCGATATCCCCCAAAGCCAAAGCCCCTAACACGGCATCTATGAGCGCATGTACCGGAGCATCGGCATCACTGTGTCCGTCAAGCCCTTTTGCGTATGGAACCGGACATCCGCAGAGAATGAGTTTGCGGCCATCCTTCAAACGATGGGAATCGTATCCGGTTCCGACACGGAACGGAGGAAAAGACGTACCAATCATATCAATTTGCGCGATCCTGACGATCCATCTGCATATAGGATTTGATGTTCTTGTCAATCCACATGCCGAAATTGCGCATTGCAAACTGCTGCTTGATACCCAGCAGAACCTTTTTGACAGCAGACCTGAGTTCTGCATTATTGCTGCCGTCCGGCAATGCGAAACATTCGGAATAGTATTCAATTTTCACGGTGTTGTCATTTTCGGGAGCGGGTTCCGAGATATATCCCTGATAGGCATTGTTGGCAAAAATGTGACGCAGCAGTCCTTGCGCGATGATCTGCTCACGGAATGCCTGATACTGGGGATTATCCTTCATGTCTGCCGAGGACATGGATTGAAGCATGGCGCTGGATTCCTGCAGAGGACTTCTGGTTTCAGGAGCGGATACTGCGCAACCGGCTTTTTTTGCCGCTTCAATAATCTTTTCCGGAGTATTGTCTTTTCCCGCAACAAGAGCGGAACGCAGTTCACGGGCTTTTTCGCTCGCAGTCTTGAAAGAATCCCGTTCAATGATTTTCTTCTCAATGGCGGCCTTGATTTTCACATTTCCGCTTCCGCCTGCAGGTTCTTTCTTACCTGTCAGCATAGCCATGGCGCAACCATTGTCGCCGGGCACCGGTACGGTGAAGGAGTTGATTTCTTTCAGAGCGCATATTGCCTTGATGAGTGCGGCAGAGGTAAGATCTGTAGCAGGAGATTCCTGATTCAGATTGGAAACTTCAATGGTCTCCAGTCCACTTGTTTTAGCTGTTTCCTTCGCGACCTTGGCGGGATCTTTTTTGAACTCGTCCGTATCGGCAACTTCCAGCTGGATCTTCCGGTAGAAATCAGAAACTGTTTTTCTGCAGGCAGTTTCGCGTTCTCCTTCTATCAGTTCCTTCCGTATCGCATCTTTATCCTTTCCGGGATACAGGCCGGCTTCTTCGGCTTCTTTAACCTGCTGTTCTGTGATTTCCGGTACCTTGACGGAAGACTTTTTTACATAGAAGACGAGTGCGGCGGATTCCTGGAAATCTTCGATATTCTGCTGGTAATATGCTTCCGTGGAGGTGGCATCCGGTTTGATTCCTGCCGCATAATTTTTGGCATCAAAAGTGAATGTGTAAACCGTGATGCGTTTCGCCATATTTTTGATTGCACAATCCACTTCATTTTCGGAGACGCTGACCGCCATAACGGCATTGGCAGAAAATTCCTGAATCAGCAGCCAGGAACGGAACGCATTTTCAAACTGTTCGCAGGTAACTCTTCTGGGAACAAGAAATTTATCCTGAAATTCCTTGTATTGTTGTGCGGAAAAGTTGCCTTTTTCATCCGCAAAAATTTTCTGAATGCTGTTCTTGAGCTGTTCATCACTGATGCTGTACCCTTTCAGTACGGCTATTTTTTTGATGGCTGCAAACTGAAAAAAGGAATCCTCTTTCAAATCCCCGCGCAATTGAGGAATGACTGGAGCCAGAATCTGAAGTTCGTCCCGTGCCGCTTCCATATCTTTGAGGGTAACATCTTCCGTATCAAAAACGCGTCCGACCTTTTGTTTTCCGCCGGAGAAGAAGAGAGAGCCATCTGCGCCCGGCGTAAGGAACCAGACAAAGGATACGATAATGACGATGGTAATAAGCCCGAAAAGTACTTTGCTGTGTTTTACAAGTACATTGTTCATGTGCTGGATCATATTGAAATCCGCCTTTCCTGAGATATGATTGAATTCATTACTATTTCGAAATTATATAAATCCCAATGAAAAACATTGAAATATTTAATAATTTACCCCATGAATCGCCGATATTCAAATCAAAGTTATACTTTTTTTAAAGAATATCTTGCATTTTTCACTGATATCCCACTTTTTTTGTAATCTGCAGGAAACAACGGAAAAGAATATCTCCAGTGTTGCACGTTGTTTGATCTGATGCAAACATTATGCACAGGGATGCACCTGCCGAGGCGGTTTTCCCCTGGCTATTCTCGGGCCGCCCCGTCGGGGCTATGGGTGGAATGTGTCTGGTTATTCATAAATGTATCACGTTGCGGTATGGAAAATGCCGGATGTTATGCGTGATTGTGCACGGCGGTTTTGGGGGAAAGTGCAAATAAGACCTATTTTTATCTGTGCCGGGAAACTTCGGAGTTTTTTATGCCGCTAACCGCTGTCCACTAAGCGTTAATCACTGTCCGCTGAAATCTTATTTTTTCCCCCGGCAATCGGCGCAAATGCCCTTAATGAAAAGATGTGTTTCCAGAACTTCCATGCCGTCCGGCAGGGTGAGTTTTTCCGGTGGCAGAACTTGGAAGAGATCCATAACCTTTCCGCAGACGGAACATTTGAAATGGGCATGGCGGCGCAAATCTGCATCATAACGCAATTCGCCGTTTTCTATAGGAACTTCTCGAATCAATCCGGCATTGACCAGAACTTTCAGTGTATTATAAACGGTAGTCAAAGACACACTCGGAAAGTCTGTCCGGATGGCGTTCCAGATTGTCTCCGCCGTTGGATGAACGGGATTGCTTTTGAGAAAACGATAGACGGCAAGGCGTTGGGGGGAGGGCAAGATGGATGCGTTCCGCAATTCGTTTGAGAGGATTTCTGTTGAAATGTCCATGAGTGTATAAGGGGGGCAGGTAAAAAACATGCGGATATCCGGATGCACATCCGCATGTTTTTGAATTTTACCGGGAACTCCGAATCAGAAATAGCGTTTCAGAAGACCAGTGAAACCGGCGCCGTGGCGGGCTTCGTCTTTTGCCATTTCGTGAACTGTGTCATGAATCGCATCATAACCGAGTTCTTTTGCACGTTTTGCAAGATCGAGTTTTCCTTTGCAGGCACCGCCTTCTGCTGCTGCGCGCATCTCGAGATTTGTCTTTGTGCAGGGTTTCAGAACTGCACCCAGCAATTCAGCGAATTTGGCAGCATGTTCGGCTTCTTCAAAAGCGTAGCGTTTGAACGCTTCAGCGATTTCCGGATATCCTTCACGGTCGGCCTGACGGCTCATTGCGAGATACATACCGACTTCACAGCATTCACCATCAAAGTTGGCTTTCAAGCCTGCGAGGACTTCGGGATCCAGTTTGTCAGCATCCTGAGCGACAACGTGTTCGCACGCCCATTTTGCATCTTCTTCGAGTTTTTTGAATTTAGAGCCGGGAATTTTGCACTGGGGGCACTGGGCAGGGGGTTCATCGCCTTCATAGACGTAACCGCAAACGGGGCAAACGAATTTACTCATTTTGCAATACCTTTCTTAAGTTTGGTTTGAGTTTTTTTGGGATTTGTAATTATTACAACTTTATTATCATTTCAATAGTAATCTACTGCGCTAATCCTCTTTTTTCAAGCCTATTTCCTGTTTTTTTGTGAATTTTTTCAGATATCCGTAATCGGTTCGTGAATCGTGGTTACTGGCATGGAAAACCTTAGAAGTTTCCCGGCACAGATAAAAAAAAGACCTATAGGACTTATAGGTCATAAAGTCTGCCGGACAAACTGACCGCCGAGCGTATTTGTGATTTTACAAGACGGAAAATTAAGATTTTTCAGCAAAAAAACCACGCATCCGTCCGGCAGCCATGACAATGTGGAAAAGCATCTTGCGCCATTTCAGCGTGAAGAATGCTTGTGCCGCGCGAACCAGCTGCAGTCCCGCATAGAAGCATACGGCAGGAAATCCGTCACCATGCTTTTTCAGAACATAGCCGAATCCGCATCCATAGCGCCATGCACGATCTGTTTTCCATGGTCCCAGAAACAGCGGATGGTGGACAATGATACCGGGTGTGTAAAGTATTCTGACATCTTTTTCAAGCAGGTTGAGCAGGAAGTCTGTCTCTTCTCCTGAACCGAAAATGGTACCGGACCCGACTCCGAGAGCTTCATCGAAGCGCAGTTCTCCGATAGCTGAATTTCTTACGAAAATAGCGGTGGACATTCCCCCGCGCCATACATTTTTCCGGTTGATTTCGCAAGAATGATTTTTCATTCTGCTGAGGAGTTTTTTTCCTGTATGATCCATGACGACACCGGATATACAGCCATGCTGCAGATTTTTCCGGAATGCGGAGGAAACATTTTTCAGCAGATCCGGCGGATAGGTGCAATCATCATCGGGGAAAGCAACGATTTTTCCTGCAGCTTTTTCAAGGCCTGCATTTCTTGCCTTTGAGAGACCGGGTTTGCAATGCAGATGTTCAATGTGGAAAAGTTCATGATACGGAGCAAGAATCTCATCGAGCCGATTATCGGAGTTTTGGTCTACGACAATCAGCTGGATGCGGAAAGAGTTACCCTGAGACGCCAGCGACTTGAGAAAATCGGCGGGCTCATCCGTGCGGTGAATGGTGCAGAAAATCAGAGAAAAGTCAAAATCATTCATGCTCAATTCCTTTTCAAAAGGCGTTTTACAAGCGTTTTGAAAAAAAGTCTTCTTCTGCTTCCGTAAGGTAATATGGCGGCGATACAGGTTCGCAGAAGAGGATGTCCCAGAAGGAAATTTTCGCCGTTTGCGGAGAGAAGGAGCGGCATTTTTTCCGCGGCAGCCATTGCATTCGTGCAATAGGGGGATTGGCGGAGTTCGCGCATAGCGGTTTCGGTATCACAGGGGTCGAGTTCTTTCTGTGCCCGTGTCAGCAAGATGCGGCACTGATTTTTTTTCACCTCAAAAAAAACGGATTGAAGTTCGGACGGGAGCATTTTCATGCACAAATCCAAAGCCTTCAAAGCGGACAGGAGGTTCCGGAAAGATGCGAGAGAGCGTTTTCCATCGGTCGTGATACCGGTGGAGCCGGTGTGATAAATGTAGGGCGACAGGGAGGATTTCAGGATACTTTCAGCTTTCAGTTCGATAGCCAGATCCATATAGAGGTCCTCGCACATGATACAGTGGAAATCTTCTATATCCGGAAGGACGGAACGGAACAGATCGCCACGAATCAGTTTCAGACACAGGCTCCAGTGATGTCCGTGAGTAACAAGCAAATCCCGGGCAGCGGAACCGGGTCCTTTCAGAAATCCATGCCGTGCGGGACACCAGTTCCATACGCGTTTTTCTGTTTTGTCCGGCATGAGCTGGTACTCTTTCAAGTCAAAATGAACGATATCAGCGTGGAATTTTTCTGCGAGAGAGAGCAGTTTTTCTGCACCATCGTGCTCAAATTCATCATCCGGGTCAATGGAAAGGATATATTTCCCGCGGGATTGCTCGGCTGCGCGTTTGCGTGCAATCAGGGTTCCTGCGTTCTGTTTCAGATGAATGACTTTCAGACGGGGTTCTTGTTGTTCCCAGCGGTTGAGAATTTCCGGTGATTCGTCTGTTGATGCGTCATTGACTGCGATACATTCCAAATTCTGCAGGGATTGTGAGAACACGGATTTCAGGGTACGTTCCAGTGTTGCCGAGGAATTGTGCACGGGCATGATAAAAGATATATCGGGACTATTTGTCATGAAATCCGCTCCTTTTTGCACGATATATTTTCAGAACGCCCTGCATACGTTTCAGTAATTTCCAGACAAACGATTCTGTTTTGAGCCAATGTTTCCAGGAAGGCTGTTCCGGTGCGGGTGATTCCGCATATTTTGTAAAAAGAGCCTGAAGTTTATCGGCTCCGATTTGTTCGGCGACGAAGTCGAATGCGGCTGATTTTTCTTCATTGGCAAGATTTTTGTATTTTTCCCAGAGCATTTTCAGTTGTTCTTCCATTCTCAGGCGGAACGCATTCTCAAAGGAGGGAAAGAGTTCATGGCGATTCAGAAAATTGCGGACCGAAGAGAATGCGTTCAGCATAGAGGCGGAACGTTGAAACGAGGAAAGAGAGATTGTTCCGGTTCGGGTAATCCCGATTTCCTGATAGTAGTTATACAGGATTTTTCCGCTCATAACGAGTTTTCGGGCGTAAAAAGCGATGGGGATGAAATACATGAAATCCTCAGCGAAGACACAATAAGCGGATGGCATTTCATCGCAGGCTTTGAGGAATAACTCCCGCCGGATCAGTTTCAGACACAGACTCCAGGAGTAGAAATGTTCCCGAATCAGAGCTTCAAAAACCGCTTTCCCGGATAAATGAAAAGGGGTACTGTCCAAAGTGTTCCCGTAAGGGAGATTTTTTCCATCGGACGTCAGTTCTCTGGCACCGAATCCCACGATATCCGCCGAATGTTTTTCGGCGGTTGACAATAGAAATTCCACGGTATTGGAATCGAAGGTATCATCCGCATCAAGACAGAGGATATATTTTCCGGCAGCTGCTTTGACGCCGCTGCGTCTTGCCTCGGCAGTACCTTTGTTGGTAGCATGCTGGACGATTTTCAGGCGCGGATCTTCTTTCTGCCGCTGTACCAGAAGTTCGTATGCATTATCAGGCGAGGCGTCATCGATGGCAATGACCTCGAGATTGCGGTGAGTCTGTCCCAAAACGGAATCCAACGCACGGGGTAAAAAGCGTGCCGTGTTGAAAACAGGAATCAGAATGGATACATCCGGTGCTGCGTCTGTCATGTTCAGCCTTTCCGGAACAGTTTCCGCATGATATACCGGATTCCAGCGAACAGGGTATGACGTTTTTTTGTACCGCCGGGGAACCAGTCGGATAATTTTTGATCGAAGAAACGGTAGAACGAGAAGAAGGTGTCTCCCTCCCGTGGCGGTTCAATGGCAAAACGTTCATAGTTTGCAGAACTTTCATACATGCCGGAGATACTTTTTTCCAGGAAGTCGGTATTCAGGGAACGGAGCGGCGGAATGCTTTGTACGGAATTTACGAAATCGGACAGAGTCTGAAATGAATATCCGTTTTCTTCTGCGGTTTGTTTGGAGACGGGATTTCCGTGAATGTTATCCACAATTTTATCCGCAAGTGCGTCCTGATTGCATGTCGCAGAGATAACCGGTGTGAACTCATAGAACCGCAGTTTTGCGGAAGTTTCCGTTTCGGAAGTTTCCCGGACTGCCAGCCGTGCATTTTTCAGCTGTTGGGAAAGCTCATCGATATCCGTTACGATCCGGCTGCGTTTCTGTAAACCGAGATTAACTTCCAATTCGCGCAATTTACGTTCTGATTCCGGCGGAACAGCGGGGGAGCAGATGATGAGTTCTATATTTTGCGGCAATCGGGGAAGAGCTTTTGCAAATGCGGCAGTAATCAGGGACAGTTCCAAACGACTGCCGGCATTGCCGAGCCAGACGATAGCAGGGCGCTGTTCCGTCAAATCGATTTTTTGCGGTACGGACTGGAGCAGGGTGGCTCTCTTTCCCATGGTTCGGAAGAACTCTGCTTCCGCAGGTGAAAAACATCCGATGGCGTCGGCGAAACGGAAAGCCGTGATGCGTCCTGTATATTCGCCGCATCTTCCGTTAACCGGTGAGAGGCAGGTATAAGCGGGGATGACAAGCAGGCAGACCTTTTCGTTTTTCAGGGCCAGAACATCCCAAAGCATGTTTCCGTGTGGCGGTTCGGCATAGATTACGGTATCGAACGCATGTTCGCGGATGATATTGTTCCACTCCACGACGCGAGCTGCGAGTTCTTCCGGGGAGGCATCGGCAAGCGGTTTCGCATTGAATTTCACGGTGGGAATATCGGTGATGTTTTCCGGATCGGTTGTCAGGATGGTGAAGGAAACGGAAGGATTTTGTTTTGCCAGGGAAAGCAGTTGAAGAGCGGTATCGGAACTCTGTATTTTATCGAGGTAAATCGCGATTTTTTCCGGTTTGAATTGTTTATGTGGCATCCATTTTTCCGGCAGACCGATGCTTGCGGCGCAGTCATCTGTTTCTCCGAAAGTTACAAAAAATTGTGCCATAGCCGCAATCAGGACATTTCCGTCATAGTGTTCCAGCATGTAGAGTAATGTGTATGTCCGGTCGGAAGGAATCAGTCTGTGATACCAGCGGTCAAGCAGGTCTCCGAGGAGAAGACGTTCCTGAAGCCGGAAAGCATCTTCATATTTTTCGAAAACGCCTTTTGATGTAAGGAAAGTGCGAACAGCATTCAAAGCCGTAAAAACGGAGCAGGAGCGTTCGAAGGCTTTTCTGTCTGCTGCAATATATGCACTTACGCCCACATCCAGCACGTAATTATAGCCGCGTTTCCACAGACATTCGTAGTGTTTTGCAAAATAGGACATCAAAGAATAGAAACAGAAATCTTCTGCCATGATGTAATAGCCGGGCGGGAGAGCGTCAGCTGCTGCGGAAAACACGGAACGCGCAATCAATTTGCCGCAGATATTCCACCGGTAGAGACGTTCCCGGAATGCCCCTTCAAAAACACGGTTGTCCAACAGCGGTCCGCCGCGGTAAGGATCCAGATTTTTTTCCACATTGCGCGTAAATGGTTTCTTTTTTCCGTCTTCCAAACGTACATCGAACCGGAAATGGACAATATCGGCTCCGGTAGCTTTTGCTTTTTCGTATGCTGCACGGGCAATGTCCCGATCCAGAGTGTCATCGGCATCCAGGACCATAACGTATTCACCGGTAGCTGCGCGGATACCGGAAATGCGTGCTGCGAGAATGCCGCCGTTTTTTTCGTGAGTGACGATTTTGATTCTGTCATCCAATGCCGCAAATTCCGCCAGCACTGAGGCTGCATTATCCGGGGAAGCATCGTTGACTGCGATGATTTCAATATCCCGCAAAGTTTGCGTCATTGCGCTTCTCAAAGACGTCGGCAGATATTTTGCGGTATTATAAACCGGTATTAAAATAGAAACTTTAGGCTGCTGCATAGAAAAATCTCCTTCCATTTACCTCAAAACGGTTATTGCTGTCCGATTCCCGGGGGAAGTGGAACTTTTTGTTTTTTTAAGCATACGGCGGAAAACCATTTCTGCCCCCTTTCTCACGTTCGGGTAACAATTTTTCTGCGATTTTCCGGAACAGTGTTCCCGCCAGAATGTGGCTGAGCAGGAAATTCCCGGCCCGGCACAGACGGGGCAGAATTTGCCCGATTCTTGCTATGACGTGACTGACGGGATGTTCTTTCCAATAAGCGGTAAGTGCTTTATCCGCGCATTTTTTTTGAAAATCAGGATGATTCAGACAGATTTTCCAGGCTTTTGAGAGTTCCTGCTGGACTATGACAAGCTGTTCTGCGCTTTCTTCCGCCGTTTCTCCGGTACAGAAAAATTCTTCCGCTGATGGGGTACCGGAACTCAGAAAACGGAAAAGCGACTCCCAATGTCCCCGGACTGCCGGCATGGTAAACAGAGCAAGGGAATTTTTTGCCGCCTGTCCCAGCTGTTCGATTTTCTCCGGGTGGTCAAACAGATCACATACTGCTTCCGCCATGGCATCCGTGTCCTGCTGGGGAACAGCAAGACAACCGTGTTTTGCATTTTCCAGGTACGGCATGCAGAAGAGAACAGTGGGAATGGCGAAAGCTTTTGCTTCCATCAGGGTCATCGGAAAGCCCTCAAATGCTGACGGCATCAGGAGAAGAGATGCCCGGCGGAACCAAGGTTCAATATCGGTAACGAATCCGGCAAACTCCACGGAATTGCCCAGTTTTTCCGCTTCCTCGTGCAGTTTTGCGTCAAACGTTTCCGTATCTGCTCTGCCCAGAAACAGCAGTTTTGCATCCGGATGACGTTCCAGAACTTTTCTCAATACGGCAAGTGCTTTGTCCGCGCCCTTGTCACTGCTTAAACGGGCCACAAATAACATCGTTTTGGCGCGTTTTCCCGTACTCTCCGGTACTTTGTCGGGATCGAATACCGGCGGATTCGGCATGTACAGACAATGCCCGATTCCCTTTTCCCGCCACATTGTCCGGTCGGCACGGGACAGGACGGTTACAATATCGGCAGCGGGATAAACACAATCGCGTTCTATGGCAATTTCCGGGGAACCGATATACCACGGGTAAGCGAAAGAACTGTGTTCCATGGCAATTGTACGGATTCCGGCTTCGTGTGCGCAGAGAATATCGTTCGGTGTCAGCCATTCTGCATGGTCAAAAAATATGCAGGTGTCGATTTGACAAGCTGAAAACTCCATTTCCAGAACCGCACGCCTTTCATGTGGCAGCAGCGGTAAAACCTTTCTTTCTGCATCCGGAGGTACGGTATAATCTTTGTCCGTTGCCGCTTCCGCAGTGAAAAATATGACTTTGTACCCGGATCGAAGCCATTCCGCCGCAAGAAGAACGGCACAGCGTTCGGCTCCGCCGTTCTTCAGACGCCGACAGAAAATTGCGATATTTTTTACCGAACCCGACGGTGTCTGTCTGTGTTGGAAACGGATTTGCGACAGCAGTTCACGCTGATACCAGCAGGTGGCGAAATAGAGCAGGCGGGAGTCCAGTACTTCTGTCATGAACGGCAATTCCTGTCTTGTTTGAGACAGTGGTTGCGACTCCAATTTTCCGGCAATCATGCGATAAGTAAAGGAGTCTGTCTGCATGAGATAATCGAACTCGGAAACGCCATCATGGGATTGTTGTCTTGCCCAGACCCCGAAACGCCGATATTCCGGGAATGCGGAGACCGGTACTTCCTGAGGACAAACTGTTTTCTTGCCCGGGCAGGAACATCCTTTGAGGCAAATCAGCACGGCTGCGCCGATAAGAAATTCAAAATGGTTATCCGGAAATCCTGAAAGTTGATCTAAAACCCGCTTCAATGCACTGCTGCGAAAGAGTTTTCCTGTCAGAGTGCAGTCTGTTTTTCCTGTCAGAACTGCGGATGCCAAATTGGTTTCCGCTCCGGGAAAAGTGACATCTGCATCGGATCGGTCAAGGCAGGTTGTCATTCGCCGGATATTACAGGCGAGATACTCGGACTTGTCACGGACAAAGAGGACGTATTTTACGGTGCAGTCTTTCAGTGCATCACACAGGGACCCGGTGTGGAAAGAAGACACCGGAATTGCGTCGGGAATTGTTTTATCCGTGGAAATGACCGCTATTTCATTCATCTTGCAAGTCCCCGTCGGAAACATCATCCGTTTTGTTTTTGTTTTGACCAGAACGAGTTTCGGATACGGTCCGTTTATGCAGTTCGGCTGCGATTTCGGTATATCTGCCGGAGATTTTTGCCGAGCGCTGGGCAATATGGGTCAGATGTTCTGAAACTTTTGTCAGTTCGGAAATGAACTCAATAAAGACAAATCCGGTGATGGGATTGCATTGCTGCTGTCCCAACCGACGGATATGATTGTTTTCAAATTCCTTTGCCAGACGGTTGATTTTTGCTTCGGCTCCCAGCGCGATAGCGGCATCATCCTTATTCCACCGTACCAGGGTACCCAGTGTATGAGTTCCCTGTTCTTTCAGCAAGTCGTAAAGACGGGACAGTTCCTGTGTTGCAGCCTCACTGATTTTTCCGCCGGACTCTTCCAGACGTTTTGTGAGAAAAATGATATTCTTCGCATGGTTGGCAATGCGTTCCGCGTCATGGGTACAGTGCATAAGCAAGGGTATGACCGCAGCCTGCGGACGATTGAGATGTCTGCTCATGATTTGAGTCAAATATGCGGAGATTTCTATCTGCATGGTGTTCACTTTTTCTTCCCGTTTTGTCAGCTTGGTAATTTCTTCTTCCTCTGCGATTCCCGGAATGAAGCATTTTGCGGAGGCAAGCTCGATCATTTTGCAGGCGCGTTTCAGCATTTTCCGGATACTGATTCCTGTTTGTTCCAAAGCGAGGGCAGGAGTATTGAGCAGGTGCGGTTCCAAATTGGTGAATTTGATTTTCTTTTCGCCCAATGGAATGATTTTTGCGCACAGTTTCGCCAGCAGGGGAGCGAAGGAAAAGAGAACGATTGTTGTAATGATATTGAAGAACATGTGCGCATTGGCTATGTAGTGCGCAACGTTCTGCGGTACTGTTGCAAAGGCATCGCCGGGCGTCACCCAATCCAGAAATTGCAGATACAGCGGCAAATCAGAATTCGGCAGTTTGATCCAGAAAAACGGCAGCAGGAATAATATCCCCAAAACGTTGAACATAGTATGCGCAAGAGCTGCCTGTTTCGCTACACGGTTGGCTGGAATGGAGGCAAGCTGTGCCGTAATCGTGGTGCCGACATTCGCGCCCAGCACGATGGCAACTCCGGCATAGATGTCAAGCAGTCCGCTCAGACAGAGCGCGATGACGATACCGGTTGTCGGAAAGGAACTCTGAACCACTAATGTGACAAGAATACCGATGGCGATTGCGCCTAAAAATGCGAAAAACGGAATGGAGCCATTGACCGGAGTACAGTTGAATTTGCTGAAAAAATTGACAAAGGAAGGGAATGTACGCAACGGCTTGAGTTCGGAACTCATGATGCTCATTCCCATGAACAACAGTCCGAAACCGAGAACCGTTTCGCTCCAGCCGCGCAGTTTCTGCCATGATACGAACATCAGCACGATACCTGTGATGATACACGGCATTATGATGGAACTCAGGTCGAAGGCGACCAGCTGCGTTACAACAGCCTTACCTATGTTCGCCCCGAAAATAATCCCGATGGATTGAACTAATGTCAGCAAACCGGCATTGACAAAACCAATGACCATGACCGTACTGGCACTCGATGACTGAAGTACGGTCGTTACCAGTAGACCTGCCAGAACCGCAATGAACCGGTTACTGGAAAACAACTGGAGGATGGAACGCATTTTTTCACCCGCGGCAATCCGTAATCCGTCGCTCATCAGTTTCATACCGAAAACAAACAGCGCAAGACCACCGAAGATATGTATCAGCAACACCGGCAGATTCATTGTCATTTCCGGAATAGCCAGCGTGTCAAAATTTTCTTTCTGAATCCGGACGAAAAGGTTGCTTGTACCCGTTTCATCAGCCATGACCGGTTGAATTTCTGCTGTTCCGTCCTGATCTGTCAGAATCTCCGTGTGTTCCAGTAATTCCGAACCCGTTTGCATGTTTATCATGGAAAATGCCACAGGTACACCCGGTTCCGGTTTCCCGTCTTCATCGGTAAGACGAACCCGAAATGGTTCCGGCAGCGGTTTCCCTGCTTTTGCTTCCTGTTTCATTCCGCTGATGGACAGACCGATTATGAAACGCACACTGAGTCTTATATCCGGATTCGTGACCGATTGGATGGTCAGAAACTGATCCCCGTTTTTTTTGCCTGCACGGACTTTCAGACGGATTTCCCCGACTTCATTTGTTTTCACTTTTTGAAAAGTCGAAAATTCACCGTCTTCCTGTGACTCCGTCTTTGCTTCCAGAAAAGAATCTTTCGCAGGTTTTACCGTAAGTTCCGTATCGGGAACAACTGTGCCATCTTCATTCAGTACCCGGATAATTAAAGACTCCTGAAATATCTCTCCTGCTTGCGCAACACGGATGGAGTTCTGCTGTGTGTCAACGAGTCTGCGGGGAACATTATCATCTTCCTGGGAACATCCGGTAATAACAAGCAGGATTGAAAGCAGGAAAACAAGAACGAAGAGGGGACGGAGGCATTTGACCGATCGGATTTTCATAAAAGATTTTCTCCTTCGTTGATTTTTATCAGAAAACAGCAGACCATATTCCGGAAAACTTTTTCACAATAAGTAATATACACGCGTACGTGTAAGTTTCAAGTACACAGAAAACAATCTGACGGAAAATAAACGGTAAATGGTCAGTGACTTTTGAACTGTTCCGTAATCCGTGTTCCGGCTCAATGACCGGTAATATGATCGTAGATTTTTCCCAAAGTCCGGAACAATTTTTTTCGGAACTCGGCTGGAATTTTATGAAAGAGAGTATTGAGCTTCCGGTAAAAAGGGACAAATGTTTCACCATCGGATGCCGGCAGAATCATATATTGAGAATATCCCAGAACATATTGTTCCAACGATTGAAGTATTGGTTTTACAGATTGACTTGCGGATACGTTTTGATGTATGAGTGCATTCAAATCCGTCTTTTTCTCACGAACAACAGCCCTGCGTCCGCAGGAACGGTACCATTCCGCAGACGTTTCGTCACAGCACAAGATTCCTGCCGCTTCGCTCAAAATACGATTTTCCTGGAGCCATAAAGATAAACCATGGGTTTCCATTTTTACAGAAACATGGTCTTTTTTCCATAGAATCGGCAAAGCTCCCGTCGCACGGATTGCAATTATATCCCAGAAGAGTGTTTCCTCAATTACACAATCCAATACAATCGCATCAAAATTTTCTGTTTTGATCTTCTTTTCCCAAGCATACCAGCGTCCCTGCGTCGTCTTTTCTGTCATATTCAAGTCTACCGCATATCCAACTTTCCGGATCTGCTTTTCGGAAAAATCGTCTGCGGGAAGATCCCCCGTCAAGGTTTCTAACAAAGTCTCTTTTTTTGTCGCAAAATAGAGACAACAGGCGGACATCACCGCGTAAGAGTCATAATGAAAGATCATCTTATGGAAAAGAGAAAAACGATTGCGCGGTTCAAGACATTTTTCCCATCGGTGAAAATATTCAACAAGAATCAGTTGCTCACTTTTATGAAATGCGTTCCATTTTTCTTCCGGTGCGTTTTGGCGTTTCAAAAAATTACGGACATTGTTCAATGCCTGAAACGGAGATTGACGGTTCCATAAAACGTCTGCTGATATTTTGTTGATGCAGCTTGAGATCCCGCTCTCATAAAGATAAAGATAACCTTTCAACGGTATGGATTCATAGTGCTGTGCATAACTTGCGAGGACTGAATAGAGAGAAAAATCTTCCGCCATCAAGCAGAAATCATCAGGGATTTCCTATGGCGGGGGGTCATGAA
>CALCCZ010000145.1 GCA_937900075.1 uncultured Lentisphaeria bacterium | reverse complement strand
ATATTTCTCCGCCCTGAAGCGTGGAGCCGTTGTAGTTGGAAACATTGACTCTGTTGTTTTCGAAGCGGTAGGTACTGGTGCCGTCGCTGTTGGTATCGCCAATCATGGTAAACAGGAAGGGGTTATTCCAATCTGTTTGCCCGATTGAAACGGCTTTCACCTCGGTTGTGGCGGTACCGGTGGCGGTCATGTTCAAATCAATGCCGGAGATCAGGAGTGAGCCGCCAGTCATTTCAAAGAGATAACCGAGCTGGTCTCGTCCGTTTCTGAACTCGTTAGCACCACGGAGGAAGATTGCTCCGCCGTAGATACCGGTGCCGCCGTTTCTTGTATAGAGGTCGGCATAGATATCCGTGATGGAGACATTGCAGTCTGAGAATACGGCATCGGTACAGAAATAGATGGCGCCGCCGTTGAGGATGGGCCGGAAGCTGTTGAGGGATTCTGTGGAATCCATCCAGATATTCGTGTTGTCGATATTGATTGTGGCATTTTCCGCCCGGAAGTCATTATCGAAGAACGCATCGCCGCCGCCGAAGCGGATATAACCGCTTCCGCTTGTCTGGGTTACCATCATTTTGATACGGATGTCGGTATTGCGGATATCCAGGATGGAATTGTCCTCCATTGTGAAGGTGGAGTATGCCCGCAAAGCACCGGCACGGAACCAGTTTTCAGCATTAGAGCCAGTGTTCGAGTAGTAATCGACATCAAAATAAGATTTGTTGAATCGCAGAGACGCACCTTCTTTGACGATAGCGGGTTCATTGTAAATGTACAGGGATCCTGCGCTGAAGTCGGCGTTTCTTGCGGTCGTACTCGGGTTGTTGTATAAGATACCGTTGTGATAGAAATAGTTGTCACCCAGGAACCGGACCTCGGCTGTGGAGCCGCCGTTACCGGTCAGGACAGCACCGGCTTCATAGCCGCTGTAGTTATGGCTGAAGATATTGTTCTGGAAGGTGACAGAGTTTTTGATTCCGTCAGGGATTTCATCTCTGCGGTAGTAATATGTGACGTTCTGGAATGTTTCCCCGTCATCCAGGGTGTATGCATTGTTTTGCCAGATATAGACAGGATAGTCGGGCAGGGGATCGCCGACGGTTTTGTTCAATACGTAGTAATTGTCACGGTTGTAAACGAGGATGGCACCGGAACTGCCCTGTGAGGCGTAACCGGTCCAGGTGGAGTTGGTGATTGTGGCATCGCCTAAATTGGTGGCGTAAACGGAACCGCCGGTACTGATGAAGGCTTTTCTCTGGGATTCGACGAGATTCATCGCAATCATGGAGAGGGTGGTATTGCTCTGTACCTGTACTCCGGATTTTACCTCGAACCATCCGTATTCCGCCGGAGAGGTTTCCGTGACACGGTAGTACATTTCGCCGTTGACAACAGCGGTTTCGGTTCTTCCGGACCGGTTTGTCGACATGCTGTTGTACGCGGTGACATTGAGAACGACATCGCGTTTTCCGGTAGCGGGATTAATCGCCAGATCATACCAGATTCCGCCGTTTTCCTCAGTCCACTGGTAATAGTATGTCTTATCGGTATTATGGTCATAGCGGAACATGTTGGAGGGGGTGGTGACCCTGTTCTTGAGCAGGGTGAGTTCCAGATTGATATCCCAGACGCGGTTGCAGCGGGAGTAGGTATCATACCAGACCTGGTAGGGACGATAGCAAAGAACGTTGCTGTTGTTTACATAGAGGGTGCTGTCCCAGTCTTTGATACCGGACAGGACCTGTTCGAGAGTGACCTCTTCATCAAAGTTGAATATTATTTCGGAATAGGCGGAACGGTTGGAGCTTGTGGCATTCTTGACGATGTACCATGTGGCGTTTTCATTGACACCGATGACGATGCCGTTTTCATCTTTCACGAGGTAATCATAGCTGTAATAGGTTTCGAGGTCGAAATAGCTGACGACGACGTGTTCGATGGTTTTACCGGCACTGTTCTTCATCACCCAATTTGTATAGTTTCCATCGTCAAATACGCTGTTGTTGGAAGTTCTGTAAACTCTCGCCCAGCTGCCGCCTTCATAGTCATATCCCACATATCCGGTACCATTTTCGTCGCAGGAGAGGTAATTGCGGGTACCGCGGTTATCCGCTGTGAGCGGGGATTCATCGATACCGTTGATGACATCTCCGGTTTCCATATCGTGCCATACACCATTTTCATCACGGTAATAAGCCTTACCTTCAATGACGGAGACAGGGGTATTGTTACCGGATTCATTACCGGTGATTTTGTCAAGGGTGTCAGTATCGGTGACGGTTTCTCCGGTTGCCGCATTTTCCCAATGAGTTTCCTGTTTATTGTATGCGAGGGCATTGAGAGTGACGGTCAAAGCGTTGGATGAGACAGTATTCTGGGTGCAGTATTCATAATTTCTCTGGTTGAACAGGATATTATCGGGGGTGACGATTTCGCGCCAGTTGTAGGCGGAATCGCGGAACCAGTAGGAACCATTGTAGGAGGTGGTAATCTGGCAGGATCCGCCAAAATCTTTATATCCGTCGTTATCGAAGTGATTCTGGATTTCAGTCAGAGCATCCAAACCGATTACAGCGCCGCCGTTTGTTGCCTTTAACCAGTGTTGAGGGGGATGGAATGCCAGTGTAGTGGCATTGACACAGAGGAGTTTTGCATCCAGACTTCTCATATTAGCATAAATTGCTTCCAAGAGTTCGGGGGCTATGGTATCTATGGTACCGATCCTTGTATCGTTTGCGGTAGTGCGGTTGGTACTGCCCTTATACTCATACCATACATCAACTTCTTTAGTACCGGTTGTTCTGGCGTAGTACATTTTGCCTTCGACATAGCTGACCTGAACGTGATCGATGTTCTGATCTTTATTCAAATGGTCCTTAATATAGTACGTACCAATATTGTTATCTCCGACTTCGTTGTTTCCGGAGATATTGACATAGACATTCGATGCGTAGTTGGCATAGCATGGGATGTCATTACCCGTGGCAGAATCCGTGTATTTTGAGACAAAGCCGTCCCAGTCACGGACGTTTGATTCCACAAGGTTACGGTAGTGGAGATAGTTCGCGTTGATGTCTTCATTTGTGAGGATGTCGAACCAGTCATAACCATTGCGGTAATAGACTTTGCCGTTGTAGTTGCTGACGACTTGACGGACAACAGCATTCCCTTTTCCGACTTCTTCGAGGATGTGGTCAAGGGTGTATTTGTCATCAACCTGTTTTCCTGTGAGAGCGTCGTACCAGAGACCTTCATGCTGATAGTAGGAAGTATTTGCAATGATACCGATATTGTTATCGATATTGGCTTTGATTTGTTCGATAAGAGCCGCATCGGTGACCTCGGTTCCGTCGAGGGAGTACCATTTTTCGCCATTCTGATAATAGATGGTGTTATTGACCTTGGCGGCAACGATTGTTGATTCATTGAGGCGTTCGATTACGAGATCGCTCAAGACAGTAATTTCCTGGGGATCTGTACCGGTATTATCGGTAAAGGTCCAGGAACGATCTACCTTGCAGTATGCGATTCCGCCGGTTACGGCGACATCGGTTTTCAGCAAGGTGATATTTTCCTCGATTCTGGCGAGAGTGGTTTCATTGGTGATTTTTTCGCCGGATACGGCATTGTACCAGAACCCGTCTTCGCCGAGGTAGTACACCATGTTCAGACCGGTAGAGGCATCGGGTACGACGCTGAGCATCGTGGAAGCGGCGATAATGGTACCGGAGAGTTTTTCCAGCATATCGGCATCCGTGATGGGATTGCCTTGTGCGTCATACCAGACTTCCGTGGAGACGTCATCGCCGGGCAGTTTGTAGTAAACTTTATCATTTACGATACTGAGGTCGGTATTGGCGGCGATGATATTCTTTTCATCTTCGAGTTGCGCGATGACTGTTTCATCAGTGATTTCTTCTTTAGTGAGGACGTTGAACCACTTGCCGTTGTCCTTGTAGTAAGTGACATCGTCCAGGACACTGAGCACAAACTGGGCATTGACCACCTGTTCCGCCAATTGCGCCAGCAGGTTTTTGCTTGTGATCGGGTCATTGGGATTTTCGGAAGCGAACCAGTTGGCAGTTCCGTCCTTCGGATCGGTGTAGAGATAGTATGCTTTTCCATCAACAACCGCGGCTGCAGTACATTCGGGTCCGATGAAATCCGTATTGGTTATGGAGAGGACAGTCGGGCGTTTTTGTGTGTTGGAGTACATATAAATATCACCGCCCTGGGTGGTACCTGAAGCATTTCCTCTGGCAACGTTGGAGGCGAAGAGATACCGTGCATCGGGATTTTTTCCGTCCATAGTGGGATCGAGAATGATATCGTTTTCTTCGTTGTTTCTGGCGGAAAGCAGACCACCGTAAACACGTCCTGCGCTGTCAGTGGAATCCGTATTGACTAAGAATACGTTGTTTGTGATGGCGATATCGCCACCGTAGAATCGGATCTGGTAAGGTATTTTTTCAATACCGCTGGAGAACATACCGGTATCCTGAGTACTGACACAGAAAGCGCCGCCGTAGAGATCCGCTTCCTGGCTCTTTGTCTTCAATTCCATGAAATTGTTATCCATGACGACATTCGCGTTGCAGAGGTCAGTTCCCTGGACTGTTTCAACAAGTCCGCCGTAAACCCAAAGTTGGCGTTTGGGTGCGCCGGTCAGGTCGTAGGATATATCGTTCCGGGAGATGTTCAGACTGGAACCGGTATTCATCAGGAGTCTGCCGCCGACATACACAACGCCGCCGCGTACATTCTGATATCCGCTGCCGTTGCCGCCGTTCTGCGCTTCGATGAGCATGCGGTATGTATTATCGGCGATGGTAAGCGTAGCACCGGAAAGGATTTCGAGATTTCCGCCGACATACAGGAACCCGTAAGCATTGGTGCCGTTTTCCGTGGCAGTAGCGGGGCGGGCGTTCTTTTCATACCAGTAGTTGTTGACATTGGTAATGGAGACGTTTGCATTTGCGTCAATGACGAGTTTGCCGTCAATTCCGATGGCTCTTCCGAAAACTTCCGTGAAAGAGCGGTCATTGCTGATTAAACTGACGTTATCCACAATGATATTGCCCTGGAATGTGGAAGTTCCTCCGGTTCCGACGTGAATTGCGGAGTCATATCTGACTGCCTGGACGTTGGTTACGGTAATATCTTTGAATGTCGCAACGGCATCAAATCTGTCATTGGCGGAAGTACCGAGGTCAACAGTGAGACCGGCACCGCTGCGGGCGCGGTAGTCGGTGATGTAGATATTTTCGAAATTGGCGACGGTTCCGTTGGTAACGTAGATATAGACAGCGCCGCCCCAGGTAACTTCATCGAGGCTGCGTTCGGGGTCCGTATCTCCATCGGGTGCGTACTGGCGTACTTCGCTGTTGCCGAGGAACTGGAGATTTTTCATTTCGACGCCGCCGGTAAATCCGGTGGAGCGGTTGTATCTGCCCACGTAATAAAGACCGATATCGTTGCCGTAGATTTGTCCGATGCTGCCGCTGTAACGGTTGAGTGCATTGTTCTTGAAGATGTATGTACCCATACCTTCATCATCCACATCTCCGACGAGATAGAAATCTTCGGTTGTGCTCCAGGTGTTATAATATTTGCCGAATCCGGCACCGGCAGCATAGATGGTTCCTTTTGAGTTCATGTTAATCTGGTTGTTATAGATATACATGCTGCCGCCCCGGAAAGAATACGCAATGGAATCGGAGTCACTTTCATAAAGATAGACAGCGCCGCCATACGCATTCATGTTTGCACTCTCATTGGTGAGGTTGATTTCCGTGTTGGTGATATTGAATGTGGAATTTTCCACTTTGGTATCGCCGGTGATACGGAGTGCGCCGCCCCACATGTTGATTTCTTTTTTGTCCGGAGTATTGATATCAATGCTGGTATTGCTGATATTCAGATTTGCCTGGTCCATATACAGTTTGCTGACATTCATGACAGTACCGTAAGTACGCAGACCTCCGTTGGAGTAAGTTTTTCCTGCGACCTTGTTGATGCTGAGATCAATATCGGTATTGGTGATGGTCAGGGATGCGTCACGCTGGAGTCTGATAGCGCCGCTGTTGACGACAATACCGGTGAAATCGGACCAGTAGTTATTGTTGAACAGGTCATTGTGCGAGGTTTCAAAGTGTACTTTGGTATTGTCGATGAGAATGCTGGCACCGCCTGAGATTGTGGTCCAGGTCGGGGAAATATAGAGAATACCGCCGGATGTTGTGCCGTTGTATGTGGTCGGATCGTAAGTGGAACCGTCACGACTGTAACCGATGGAGTTGTTGAGGAACCGGTTGGTGCCGCTGAAATTGACACTCTGGAGAACACCGCGACTGCTGCTGGTGACAACGCGGAGACCGACCGTTCCGTTCCAAGCGGTATTATTTTCGAAAGTGATATCTTCGAAATTGGCGTAACCACCCGATGAGGTCATGTAGAAAGTGCCGGATGTGCTGCGTGAGGAGTAATTTTTGACTGTGATATTTTTTGCGTTGAGTCCGTAGATGTTAAGCCAAACGGAAGCACCGTTACCGGTTGCATTGAATCCTTCGGTAGCCGTGGGATTTTTGAGATTGCCGTCAAATGTAATATTTTCGAGGGTTCCCACACCGAGCCAGGTGGTACCGTAGTACATAATATCGGCGCCGAGGTTATCGGTATAGCCGTTACGGGTACCGTTGGTATAGCGGTTTCCGTAAACGGAGTTCCCGGAGAAGCGGTAGGTATTGTTTCCGTTTGCATCGAGTTCGCCGATGAGGTCAAAATTGACTTCCGCGTTTTGTGCAAAAGCAATACCGGCACCGTAAACACGATACTGGTTGCTGCTCTTGATGGTTTCGCCGAGCATGGAGATATTGGAAATATCCAGCGTACCGCCCTGAATACTGAACCAGGAGGTACTGCCGGTGGCAGCAGCATAGATTGCACCGCCCTGCATATAGAGATCCGCGCCAGACTGCGCGTGGAAGGACCCGTTTGTAAGTGAGATATTACAGTCGCGGGTGAACCAGCTGCCGCCAGCATAAATGAACCCGCCGTAGTAATTGATATACTGACCGGCATAGTTCTGAATCAGATTGACTTCCGCATCATTGATCTTCAAAGTTGCGTTTTTCATCGTGACGATGCTGTCGATTTTCATGACACCGCCGTAGACGTTGGCGGGGTTTGCATTTCCGCTGATGAGATTGATTCGGGTGCCGTCGGCGACAGTCAGAGAAGAACCCTGTTCCATGTTGAGGCGCATGATATGCATAATACCGCCACTGACGGAGACCGTGCCAGCGTTGCTTGTGCGGTCCATATTGATATCGAGAGTATTGACCTGAACATTGGCATTTTCAGTGATGGACAGCATGGTGCTGTTGGAGTTGATATTGATAACACCGCCGGTGAATCCCCAGGTGGTGAAGAGGTCATTTTTGAAACGGACGATATTGTCTTCAAAGATTACATTTCCGCCGAACTGGATAAGATCACCGCGCTGCTGGCTCCAATAGGTTTCGGGCGCATCCGCCTCATTTTTGCTCTTGGTCCAAGTGCCGTCTTCCTGTGTCCAGTAATAATACTGACCGTAATCGTTATTTTCCGCACCGTAGTAAATAGCTGCACCGGCATCGCTTCCCGTGACGATGTTGTTCCGGAATGTCACATTGTTGAAATTCGCACTGCTCTGGAGACGGACAGCGCCGCCGGTTCGTGCAATGCCGTTCTCGAAGAGGACATCACGGAAGGTGAGGTCGGCATCAATATTGCCGATGAACACCAGACCGCCCTGGTAGTCGTGATTGGTTGCTGCGACTTTGCCCGGATCCTGAGCTTTTCCGCCACCGATGAAATCCACATGGTCGAAGGTTACGGAAAGAGGAGCGGAGGTGTTTAATCCAGCCATATATACCTGATTTCCGTAGATATTGCAGGAATATTGGAAATTGGTATTTTCGACGTAGTTTTTAAGGAATGTGGTGTTGGAGAAAGAGATATTTCCGGTAAGAGAGTAACCGTAGAAACCGGCGCCGCCTCTATCCCACTGGTTGTTGCCGGTAACCTTGACCATATTGGCTTCGTATGTGACACCGTTTTTGTCGGTGTATTCCCCGATCCAGGAATCCTGCATGGAGAAATTGCCGTCAAAGGTATTCAGATGGATGGCTGCTCCGTTGATGGTATTGGTTGCCTGGTAGCCGGCGATGAGGGCATTCTTGATAACAATATCCCCGGAAGGTCTCTGATAATTGGAGTCCGCCTGGTTGTTGCTGATTGTATAGACCCGGAACGCACTTTCGGTTCTGCCGTTGAGCATCCGTATGCCGTAGGAACCGTAAGTATCGTCCGGAAGAACCGTGCTGAGCGAGCATTTGATGGCATCGCCCTGAGCGGTGATAAGACTTTCACTGAGCGCTGCGCTGAAGTTTTC
>CALCCZ010000144.1 GCA_937900075.1 uncultured Lentisphaeria bacterium | reverse complement strand
CAACTATGACAAAGTCAATATCTCTTCGTTCGCCAACAATGTAACCTACTATACCCTCGCGGCAACCGCAGGATACGTATCCGACCTCACCTTCCGCAACATACGGGGCGGTACTTACGGCGGCGCTTTCGAATTCTGCGGCGCCGGTACCACCAAATTTGCCGGAAACATCAAAGTCGAAAACTCCGGCTTGTACAACATCGACAACGGTTCCACGGCTCAGGGCGGTGTCGCATACCTGACCTATTCCATTCTGTCCGAACAAACTGAATGGAAACCGGATACCTACTATACCCGCTCCGAAAACTTCGTCGAACTTGACTCGACTGCTGTATTCAATGCCAACAACACCTACTATACGTGGGATGCCAAGAATGAAAGATATGTTCACCAGATCGGCATGTCGAAATTCAATGCCGGTACCACATACTATGTCAAGCAGTATACCTTCACCGCTGTGGCGGAAGAAGACTTCAAACCCGGCGAACTTTATTACTCTCAAGACGGCAAAGGTATCCAGACCGCAGCCACAGCTGCCAACTTCGATTTCGATGACACCTATTTCATTTTCCAGAAAACCAATGCTTCCACCGAAAACAATGCAGCCGACATCCGCGTGTACGGCGGCGCAATATACAGCGCCAACAAATTCATAATGGAAGAAGGATCTTCCCTGTCCATCTCCAACGCGCACAATGAAATGTCGTACCAACGCAGCGACACGTCCTCCCAAATATTCCAGTTCCGCGGCGGCGCAGCATATTTCAACAAATTCACTATGACGGATGCAGAAATCACCATCAACGGTATCGCCAATATGGTCAATACCGAAATGGGTACGTCCTCCAGATCGGCAAGCATAGCCGCAGGCGCAATTGAGTTCGCCTCCAATACGCACGAGATCAATAACTCCACACTCTATGTGGATAATGTCAGCAATAAGGCAATGGGCGGTGTCGGATCCGGCAGCATCTACGGCGGCGCAATTTACCTCAACTCCGGCAACACACCCGGTATCCTCCAGGGTACCGGAAACAGAATCCATTTCGTCGGCACGGACAACCGTGCAGTCAGCCAGGGCGGTAACGCCGGAATATATGGCGGCGTGTTCTGCAAGGACGCAGATGCTCAAGGACAGTTCTCCTTCACGGAAAACGAGGAAATGCTCTTCTCCGGAACAATCAATATCGTTGATTCCGTTTCCACGAACGATATCTACGGCGGTGAAATCCGCTGGAGAGGCAATGTGAACGCGGCAGCAACCAATCCGAACATCTTCGAACTTGACAACGCCGTTTTCCAGGCAAGCGGAAAATCCTCCTCCGTGATTACCAATTTCACGGGCGGCGCAATCACCATTGAAAATGCCAACTTCACCACGTTGGACAATATCACCTTTGACGGCTATGCCGCTATCAATGGTGGTACTCTCTACTCCAATGGTCAGAACGCAAACTTCACAAATATCACCATCACGAACTCCCGTGCTGTCAAGTCCGATACCGGAGCCAGCGGAAACGGCGGTGCCATCTATCTCGAAAACTACGGCACTTATCTGGAAAACATTTACATCCAGAATGCCAGCGCGGAAAATGCAGGCGGAGCAATTTTCCTTGCCACTGCCTCCGCCGTTCAAGAGTTCGTCAACCTCACGGTTCTCGATGCCACTTCCAAACATGCAAGTCAGCCGGCTGTCATCTATCTCAATGGCGCTGGTACGGTTAAACTGACAAATTCCACCATTGACGCGACCGGCAATCTCTACGGCATTTACGCAGCCAATAACGGTTCTGTCTATCTGCTCAACAGCATCGTTGCCGGTTCCGAAGTCTATACGGATGAAGTCACAGGCACGAAATACCCGAATCATTACGATATCTACCTCTCCACGAAGGCAAACGCCCATTTCTACGGCAGTGTTTTCGGTACAACCAATGCGGATGCCGCGAAAATCGATGATTCCAACGTCTATGGCGACTACATCACCTGGAACTCCATTGTCTCCGCCGGAAATCTTCTCTCCGGCGCCAATCATTCCGCCGGTCATACCACAATCGCCGCTATGGCAAGAACTCTCTGGGAAGCTGACAAATATTATCTGCCCGATGTCGCTTATGATGAAATCGATCAGCTCCGTGAACCCTGCGATGAAAGCGCTACTTATTATCGCTACGATGAGGCTACCGGCGAGTGGATTGCCGAAACCGGTCTCAAGGAATTCCCAATGACGGAACCCACAGAAGATGAACCCGCGCGCCCCGTCTATACTTACTACAGAGCACGCGACATATTCTCACCCGTCAGCGAGGATGATTTCGTCCCCGGTACCATTTACTTCAATGCCGATGGCTCCGAACGGATCCAGACTTACGTCGGCGCGGATAACGGACTCCGTATCGGTAAAACCGATGATGGCACTTACTATTTCTTCAACGGTTCCAACTGGACCAGCACGGTCAACGGAACTTCCACTGTCGCTGCCGTCACGCGGGAGTTCACTCTCGACCAGACCGGAGAACTCCGCAATACTGCAGCAGGAACAATCGTTGCCGGTGCTTACGGACAAATGGTCTCCACAGAAAAGTATGACCTGTCTTTCTCTATCGGCGACATCAATGGCATCTACGGCGATTACAATGTGAACTCCGACTTGACCTTCACAAAACAGTTCGGCATGTTCACCGTCACGTACGCCGTTACGGCTAACTTCGGTTACGGCAACGTCAGTTCGTCCGGTTCTTACGCCGCTGGCAACTACAATATCCTCAGCGCACAGGTCATCTCCGTTTCCCATGCGGGAAAAGAACTCACTGACCGGGAATATGAACGGTATTTCAACGGAACTCCGGAAATCACCGTTCAGGACGGCGCTCAGATCCATATCGCAAAACGTGTCCTTACCGTTACGCCCGACCGCATGGAAATCGTTGTGAACAAAGAACCGACTTTCCGCTATACCCTTACACAGGGTGAAGTGGTCAAGGGCGATGACCTTCAGCTGAAATTCACCGTCACCGATGATGACGGCAATGAAATCACGGTTTTCGATGACTCCACTCTCGATCAGACCTATAACATGAAAGTTTCCGCACGGAGCGGCGCTTTCGGCGATAACGCCAACTATATCATCAATATCTCCCGGGATGATACCGATACCATCACGGTCCAGACACCCGTTGTGGAACTCATTGTCAACTCCACCGGAGACACAACCAAAGCGGACGATGGTATCCTGACCCTCCGCGAAGCCCTCGTCTCCACGAATTCCAGCATCAACTATGACCGGGTCTTCCATATCACCTTTGCTTCCGATATCGATAAGGTCACTCTCAATAACTCTATCGTCAGTGTCACAAGTAAGGCGCATATCCTCCTCGATGGCGACAGAACCATCAACGGCGGGCCCGAAGGTACCACCGTCACCATTACCCGGAACTCCAATACGGAAATGTTCTACGGCGCCGCTCATTCCAATATGACTTTCCAGAATGTCACGATCAACGGAAACGCTAATGCACACCGGCTCTTCGAAATCAAAAACGGTGATCTGGAGTTCATCAATGCCATTTTGACGAATACAAACTATTCCTCCGGCGCAGCCGTCTATATCGGTAACGGCGGCACTCTCAGCCTTACAAACTCTATCGTCAGCAATCACGTGTACGGGTCCAACGGCGATGCAAAACACCATGTCATC
>CALCCZ010000143.1 GCA_937900075.1 uncultured Lentisphaeria bacterium | reverse complement strand
CCCTGGAACAAAATAAAACAACCATTAGAGCCCCAACGGGGCGACCCGAACCCTTCACGGAGGAAGCCGCTTTGCGGCGCATCTCCGTGCACAATGTTTGTATCAGGTCAATAAAATGCGGAACTTGAGATGTTCTTATCCATTATTCCCGACAGATTACAAAAAACATGGAATATCTGTGAAACGCTATTGTTTCTCTGCGATATTGAGCTTGGCAATCGTGCCTTTTTTCGTTTCCGTAAACTCAATAGAGTAGGTATAGTCCGCATAATCACAGCTGAGACGCCCGGTTTCTTTATCGCGGGTAAATGCTAAAGGATTCAAATTCACAAGAAGCCCGAACTGCTGATTTGCAAAAGTACTTTCATCCTGTGTATTTGTCTGGAAGAGTGTGAAAGTGCCCGTATCTCCGTAGCCGATTGAAATTCCAATGATGGTCGGCAAATCCACAGTGTTATCCGCTTTTACGAAATCCCCCTGAAAAATGGGTTTTGAAGCATAAGAGTCGTCGTCTAAGAAAAACCAGCAGTTTTCCACATTACTGATGTTGCCTTTCACGCTTGCTCCACTGTGCAGATACAGGACGTCGCTGTTTTCCTCTGTTTCGCCGCCTTTTCCCAGGTCAATATCGCCGGTGATTTTAGCACCGCCGCGGATTTGGACTGTTTCATTGGTTTGGGAGCCGCCCTTGATGGCGATAGCATTTTTATTTTTGTCTGTGGAAGTAACCAGAACATTTCCTGAGATATCAAGGACAGAGGCGAACCCTGCTTTTGTTTCTTCATCCGTCAAGGCGGTATCTTTTCCGATCTGATATCCGATGGCATTCGCACCGGTAACTTTCAAATTTACGGCAAGTATTTTTTCACTGCAGGATTTGAGTGAAACCATCCCAATGATTGCCCCGACAGCCGTACCGTTTTTGCATGAGACGGATAAATTTCCGGTTATGGTTCCCGGTGCGCCCAGTAAGGATTCAACGGATTGGAGATGGACGCCGACAGCGAGAGAAGATTCCTCTTTTCCATCGGCATTGACCGTAATGGAACCCATGTTGAGCGAATTCTGATTGATGAACAATTTTGAGAATGCGGCTCCGTAGGCAATCGCAGTGCCGTTTCTGCTGTTTGCAGTGACAGTGATTTTGCTTTTGATTTCTCCGGTAATCTGGAAGACGGGCATATCCTGCATATCCCAGAACCCGTTTTCATTGAAAGTAAGCATGGATTTCCCCGCTCCGTATGCCGTGGCATCGCCGCTTATGCCTGTTGCTTTTGCGGAGACGGTAATATTTTTTGATATGTTGAAAACAGATAAGGCTGTGACAACTGTTTCCTCCTCTTCCGGTGGGTTTTCCGGGAGCTTATCCGGACCAATAGCGAAAGCGCGTGCCAGGGCGCTGCCTGCAGAATTTGCAGCTGTGGCAGTGATTGCTCCCGCGATGTCTGTAAGAATGATTTGTTCACCGGCTTTCATAGCGGTAGCAATTACCCCGTATTCTCCGGGAGAATTAGCGATTTTTCCGGTAGCCGTGGCGGTAATCGCATTTGCAATATCATCATAGAAAACCAATTGTGTACCGGCTGTTATAGCGTATGTTTCCGCATAACCGTTTTTGCTGTTCGCTGTTGCCGTGATTTTTCCGGAAACCCCCTTGTAAAAACACACGCCCATTCCCGCCTGAATGGCACCGGAAATCGCGGTTGTCGCGCCAACGGCTTTTGCCGTGATGTTTTTCGTGACAGTGCCATTGAACAGAGCATTTCTGATTCCTGGTGTGTTGGCAAAGGAGTTCAGAAAGGCATAAGCCTCGGCTGATCCGATTGAATTTGTGGCGGATGCGGAAATATCGCCCGCGACTTTTCCCCAGTTCAAATGATTTTTACCTTCAGAAAATTCAGAAAGCCCGAATGCAACCGCACAGGCGGAGACGCTTCCGTCGTCTGCGTCAGCGATTTTCCCGGACGCTGTTGCCGAAATGGCGGCAGTATTTCCGCCCAACAGGTATATCCCGTCGGTAGAGAACATTCCGAATGCCTGAGCAGACCCGTTTTTACTGACGGCGCTGGCAGTGATTTTAGCGAAAATTCCCGTTTTGTCATAGGCAAAATTGATTGCTGTGCCGGACAACGCCCGGGCAGATGCGTCGGTTCCGGCATTTGCTTTTGCGGTGATATCTTTCGTAATGCCGGAATAAAAAACAATACCCGCTCCGCCATTGGAATAAAGAGCAGTTGCTGTCGCTGCTCCTGTTTTCCCGGTCGCCGAAACGGTCACTTTACCATCAAATTTGCCGAAAAACTGGAGACCGCCGGATAATCCCTGTTCGGTGTTGACACCTTCTGCCCGAAGCCCATACGCTGCTGCCTGGACATCCCCGGACGCGGTGGAGGTCAGATTTTTCGTGATGGCATCATAGACTTCAAGATGTCCGGTGTAAATGATTGATGATTCTGCATATAAAGCAGCAGTGGCAGATGCGGAGAGCGCCCCGCGTATGGCACCGATATACGTAAAACCCGGTAAATCGGATACGGTTTCCTGCTTGTCATTTAATTTGATTCGGGATGTGTCAAAAACCGTTGCCTGGGCAATTCCTGCAGCGGATATGGCTGTAGCGGTGAGAGAATTGGCAATACTTCCCCGGATCGTGATAATGGGGAGTGTTTCCCCCTTTATTTCCGGTGCGTCTTCCTGTTCATACAATGTAATTTTTCCGTAATTGTTTGCGGAAAATACAAATGCCCGTGCAGTGGCATAACTGTTCGTTTTGCTCTTTGTCTGCGCAAGAACGCTGATTTTCCCCTTAATGGATCTCGCAAAATAAAGTTCCCCGGAATAGTAGTTGCATTTAGTGGATTCTGTTTCGTCCATCATGGCGATACCATCGCTTAAAAAACCGTATGCGTCCGCTCCCGCTGTGTCATGAACCATTTTGACATCCATCTTTCCGGTCAAATCGCCATTGACACTAATGCTTGCGGTTGCATACGTTCCGATAGCACGGAGCATTTGACCCGTAGTTTTGCCCGTGATATTGACGGAGATGTTTGCTGTGAACGGACTGCCGGAATCCGGATTGCCACTGACAGTGATATTGGATGCAGAACCGAGATTCAGATACGGCAGATAGGTACAGTAGTCTGTACTGATGTTTGTATTAATGCCTGCATTGATGCCGACATACATCCCGATACCTGCAGCCACGCTGCTTACCGTGAGATCCAATTTCCAGTTCTTTGCTTTCGCACCGGTGGTAATGGTAAGAGAACCAACACCATTTGTCCGAAAATTCAAAGTGTCAATCAGAGAAAAAAGATTGAAGTTTCCGGAAGGTTTCAACGAGGCGGTAATGGAACTGTTCAGACTGATCGTGATACCGGTATTTGAAAACATCAGTTCTCCCGAGGACAACATGACGGCTCCGGTTTCGCCGACGTCAAGTTTTTTGACATTTACGGCAAGATTTGCGGGAACATTCACAAAACCGGAGGTGCCGTCTTGAAAAGAAATTATGAGAGCTTTGTCTTTCGTATAGGATTCTTTAGGGATAATCATGATTCCGGTTCCTTTCTGTTGTTCGACGCCAGTTCCCAAAATCCCGTTATAAATTTAGTTTTTCATTTTGACTTTTCAATTTTCTCTTCCTCAAGTTACTTTACAAGTAGCTCTTCGGAAGATAAAAGTTGAAATCTCT
>CALCCZ010000142.1 GCA_937900075.1 uncultured Lentisphaeria bacterium | reverse complement strand
TTCATATTTTCATATCCACTAACAACAAATTCATACCTTCCTCTAAATCCTTTTTTTGTATTCGAAATAACTATCGAAAATTAACAAAAAAACTGATTGAATTGTTATGATTGACATATCACATATCCGGAATTTTTCCATAATAGCCCATATTGACCATGGGAAGTCGACACTGGCAGATCGTTTACTGGAAGAAACTCACACTATCGAAAAAAGGGAGCTGGTTCACGATCAATTGTTGGATGCCATGGATTTGGAACAGGAACGCGGTATTACCATCAAATCACATCCTGTACGCATGCTTTATCACGCTGACAATGGTGAAGATTATGAATTGAATTTGATTGATACCCCTGGGCATGTGGATTTTGCATACGAAGTGAGCCGTTCTCTGGCTGCTTGCGAAGGTGCAATTCTTGTAGTAGATTCAACGCAAGGCGTTCAAGCTCAAACGGTAGCTAATGTAAACATGGCTATGCGTCACAATTTAGCAATTATTCCTATTTTTAACAAAATTGACTTACCTGCAGCGGACATTCCCCAATGTAGTGAACAAATTGAAGAGATTTTAGCGATTCCCCGAGAAGAGGCTTTATTAGTATCTGCCAAAACAGGGCAGGGGATTCATGAACTTCTCGAAGCAATAATTAAAATTGTTCCTCCCCCGAAACCTCTTAATCACAGTGGAACTGCTGCTTTGGTTTTTGATTCCATATATGATGCCTATCGTGGTGTAGTTACATACGTGAGAATGTTCGGCGGGACATTGAAACGGGGAGATCGCTTGCGTTTTCTCAGTACTGGATTAGAAAGTGAAGTAAAAGAAGTTGGCGTTTTCAGACCTGAAATGACTGCCGTTGATGAACTTTCCGCCGGAGATGTCGGTTACATTATACCCAACATCAAAAGTCCATCCGATGCCCGCATGGGTGATACTGTTACTACAACAAAAGAGCCTGTAGAGGAGGCATTGCCCGGTTTTCATGAGATCAAACCCATGGTTTTCAGTGGCATTTATCCGATTGATACTGCCGATTATGAACAATTGAAATTCAGTATGGCAAAATTGCAACTGAACGATGCGGCTTTTGTTTATCAGGCAGAAACAAGTGCAGCATTAGGGTTTGGTTTCCGATGCGGTTTTCTTGGTCTGCTCCACATGGAAGTGATTCAGGAACGCTTACGTCGCGAGTATAACTTGGACATCATTGCTACATACCCCAGTGTGGTGTACCACGTATATATGAAAAATGGTCAAATGATTGAAGTCGATAATCCGGTTTTCCTTCCAGATCCCTCTGATACGGATCACATAGAAGAGCCTATGATTTCGGCACGTATTATGTCACCGGTATCATACATGGGCGATATCATGAATCTTGTGATGCAGAAACGCGGTATTTGTACCAATACTGAAAGTGTTGATGGTAAGCATGTTTTGCTGACAGCGCGTTTGCCTATGCATGAAATTTTAATTGATTTTCATGACAAATTAAAATCAATTACCCGTGGTTATGGAAGTATGGATTACGAACCGGATGGATATCAGACCGAAAAATTAGTAAAGCTGGATATACTGGTAAATGGTGAATCGGTTGATGCTTTTGCCAGTATTGTTCATACTGATTTTGCCTACAACAGAGGTCGGCAATTGGCAGAACGTTTAGCGGATGTAATTCCCCAGCAGATGTTTCAAATTGCAATTCAGGCAGCTGTAGGCGGGAAAGTCATAGCGCGTGAAACGGTTCGACAGTTGAGAAAAAATGTTCTTGCGAAATGTTATGGTGGTGATATCACAAGAAAACGCAAACTTCTGGAAAAACAAAAAGAAGGCAAAAAAAGAATGAAGGAAATCGGGCGTGTAAATATTCCTCAGGAAGCGTTCATTGAAGTGCTGAAGTCTAATGAGGATAAGTAAGGAAATTGTGGTGAATACTGTATTGCAAAAATTTCTGGATACTTTTCGCCGACATCGTTTGAAAAAAGAAAAAAAAGAACTTTTAGGAACGATGCGAATGTATCTGCATCAAGAGGAAGATATTCTTTCCATTCAGCAAATTGAACATTTGAATGAATTGATTTGCGCTGTTGAGAAAATAGAGACGAATAGCATTAAAACAATACAGTCACGTTCCGAATTGTCTTCTTTGGAAAATGATTTTTCTGTTTTTTCCGGACAAGGAACTCTGCCAGAGCGTATAAGAATCATACTGGACGTACTTTTAGTTGCTCTGTCTGTAGCTTTTGGCATCAGGGCGTTGTTTCTCCAACCTTTTCAAATCCCGACAGGAAGTATGCAGCCGACATTGTTTGGGATTCATTATATTGACCGGAGAGATTCCGAAAAATATACGGGAACTCTTACAAAACTGTGTTTAAAGCTCTTCGGTTCCGACTTTTACAGCAAAGCTCCCATTGATTTTAATTCCTATTCCAGCGGAGTCTATCGCTATCTGGATAAAAATCCAGATTCATTCGCTCCCGGGGAAATTGTTTGTGATGGTTGGGAAAGTACCGGGGATCATTTGTTTGTTGATAGACTTTCTATTCATTTTATGCCATTTCAACGCGGTGAGATTTTTATTTTCAATACGGAAGGGATCAAGGATCCTTCCAACGGGAAAACATTGTCCGGTTTCTTCTACATTAAGCGTTTGGTCGGTTTACCGGGTGATACTCTAAAAATTGTCAATAATATGCTTTTTATCAAGCCTGAAGGGGAATTGGATTTTTATCCTGCCACGGATTTTTCTCCTAAATTCAAGCGGTTATATTCAGGGCAGGGCGGATATCACGGGCATCTTCCTGTTGGATGTTTGTCATCCGGTTGCGAATATAAAGTTCCTGCCGGGCATTATTTTGCATTAGGAGATAATTCCAGAAACAGCTTGGATAGCAGATATTGGGGCAGTGTTCCCCGAA
>CALCCZ010000141.1 GCA_937900075.1 uncultured Lentisphaeria bacterium | reverse complement strand
TATCCCGATCCGACTGTGATCTGCATACAGTATATCAGTTTTCACCGAAAAAAGCAAAGATTTTATGTCCGGAACGAAACTTTTTCGCGGCTTATGTTGGCATTTGCGTCGAAATGTGGTATACTTTACCTAACTATGTAATGTAGGAGAAATATGCTCAAAATGTTAAAAAATCAGCTGATGATACTTCTAATAATGCATCTGATGGTGAAATAATCTGTTCTTATAAAGATTCTGATATTCATCATATCCTTCATATATTTTATAATCAATAGTACCATTACATTTAATATAAATACTACCTATTTTAGTTCCATTTTTTAAATATATTGAATAAGCTATTGTAGCAAAACCAGATGTCTTTTTCTTTTCTAATATAAGATTTTCTGTTGCTATAGTATCTTTAAAATTAGCATTATCTAAATCTAATAAATGTTTCATTGTTTGATCACGAAGATTAAATTGTAAGTTGAAGTTTTGTGATAAACAAGATTTATAATCATCATTACGTGTCATGTAATATAATACTTTGCAATAATGAATTAATTTATCATAATGGTCTTGATCAAAATGAAAACGTTTTTCTTGTTGATAAGCAATATATTCTAGTAAGTTAGTGTTAAATTGTTTACTACGGGCATGGCAATCACAAGCCATTTCCATTAAATCTAAGTCATCCATATCATTAGGACTTTTATAGTGTTCAGGATGATGAGAGTTGTTCTTCCAATGAAGTCGAATAGCTTCTTTATGATCATCTTGAAGTTCAAATGTAACGTCTTTTAGGGATGATATTTCTTCAATAATTGATGCTAATGATAAGAATTCTTCTATATTTTGAATTTTTGATATATCATGAACTGAACAGCGAGATATTAAACTAATAGCATCTATATTTCTATTTTTATAGATTAGATATTTAGCTAAATAATTTCCACTGCGCATAACATATATTCTGTGCATTATAGTATCATTTATTTCCATCGATATTTTATTTACATCAATTGTTTTCAAAAAAATCACCACAAATTACTTTGTATTATATATCAAAAATGTGTCTGTTTCAAGAGCGGACAGCGGAAATATCCGTTTGGAACCGGCAAACAGAAAATACAAGCCCATTTTCTTCCGGGAGGGAATGGAACTCCGAATTTTCGGTGTGGTAACGGCGGTTATTCATCAGTTTGTCAAGCGGGAAATGACGGTAAAATGATTGGTCTTGTGGACGGCAATAATTTTTATGTCTCCTGCGAACGTGTTTTTGATCCGTCGCTGGAAGGAAAACCCGTTGCTGTCCTGTCAAACAACGATGGCTGTTGTGTCAGCCGTTCCTACGAGTTCAAGGCGCTTAATATCCCGATGGGAACGCCTTTCTTTCAGTTGAAACCGATTATTCAGAGATATGGATTGATTCTGAAATCCAGCAACTACGAACTTTACGGGGACCTGTCGCGCAGGGTGATTGCCACATTGAATACCTTTACACCGGACGTGGAACAATATTCCATTGACGAGGCATTTATTCATGTCAATCTTCCGGCGGGCAGCGACTACTTTGAGTTCGGAAAGACAGTTCGCCGGACGGTTCTGCAGTGGGTTGGAATCCCGTGCGGTATCGGTTTTGCAAAAAGCAGAACCTTGGCTAAGATAGCCAATCATATTGGAAAAAAGCAGCCAACCGGAGTTTTTATTATGCCGGAGGATTCCCGGTCAATATTGGAAAATCTCCCCGTATCTGAAGTCTGGGGCGTCGGCAGACACTTGACGGAAAAAGTCGAAAAAATCGGAATCCGAACTGCCTGGCAGCTGGCTTGTGCGGACACGTCGGATATCCGGAAGAAGTTCAGCATCGTTCTGGTCAAGACGGTTCTTGAACTGCGGGGAGAATCGGTAATTGAACATGAAGACTCGAATGCACTGTCGCAGTCGATTACCCATTCCCGGACATTCGGGCAGCCTGTCACGGAGTTTAATGATCTTGTTGAGTCTGTCTGCACCTATACTGCCCGGGCCGCCGAAAAACTCCGGCGGGAACATCAGCAGGCTGCCGGAGTGAATGTTTATTTTCAGTATTATCCGGAATACGTTCCGGTTCGTCTTAACGGCGGTTTTACATCCACGACAATTCCCTTTGAGTTGCCGACATCCAATACCGGAAATATGCTGAAAGCAATCACACCGTGTTTGCGCAGAATTTTTATTCCCGGACGCCGGTACAAAAAATCGGGAGTCCTCTTTTTCGGTCTGGAAGCGGAATCTGGCCGACAGGAAGATTTGTTTGCCGATACCCGGAAGCAGGAGAAAGAAGACCGTTTGTCGAAAGCCATAGACAAAATCAATTCCAAGTTCGGCAGGGGAACGCTCTTTCATCTGTCCGAGGGAATTGATAAAAAATGGCAAATGCGTCGGGATATGCTGACACCCAACTACACAACCAGTTGGAACCAGCTCCCGGAAGTCAAATAAAAAACGGAAACGGCATTTTTCCGGATGTTTTCACTTTAACACAAAACTAACATTTTCTTAACCCGGTTTTGACAAAACGCATCTATATTATGGGCATAACAGACGGCAGACTCAAAAGTCCCGTTATAAATTTTGTCTTTCATTACACGGATACTTTTGAGACTGCTGTCTAACAACTAATCACAAGGAGTTTTTATGCTTTTCGTAAATGCGTTGGGCGGTCTTGCACTGTTTCTTTTCGGAATGAAACTTATGAGCAGCGGTTTGCAGCAGGCCGCCGGAGAAAAAATGCGGAATATACTCCGCTTTTTTTCATCGAACCGGTTTGCCGGAATTTTTTCCGGAACCGTTGTTACCTCCGTTGTTCAGTCTTCCAGTGTCACAACTGTCATGGTCATCGGTTTTATCAATGCCGGATTATTAACTTTGCCTCAATCTATCGGAATTATTTTCGGTGCCAATATCGGTACTACCATTACGGCGCAGCTGGTGGCATTCAAGATCGGAGTAATCATTATGCCGTCCCTCATTTTAGGGTTGGGGTTAAGTTTTTTCAAGAATGAAAAAATGCAGCAGCTCGGAGAAACGCTGCTTGGTTTCGGTTTGCTTTTTTTCGGTATGGAAATTATGGGAACCGAATTGAAAAAACTGGCGGAATATCCGGCGTTTTTCTCTGCGTTTCAATTGTTTGAATGCGCACCCGGAGCCAGTGGACTGATTCCTGCAGGTGCACTTTTCGGCGCAATCGGCATCGGATTGATTGCCACTATGATTGTGCAAAGCAGTTCCGCATGTATCGGTATTGTGATTGCACTCAGTACCGGCGGTGTCATGGATCTTTACACCGCAGTCGGCATCCTGCTGGGAACCAACATCGGTACTACCGTTACGGCGCAACTGGCGGCTCTGACGGCGAACCGCGTAGCCCGACAAGCTGCTCTGGCGCATACGCTGTTCAATGTAATCGGTGTACTGCTTATGGTGTTTTCATTTTTCATACCGTGGGGTGATGAACCGGCATTTTTTCATTTGGTCCGGACAATATCCGGCAGTGGTTCCCTGCAGCGGCAGATCGCAAATGCCCATACGTTCTTCAATATTGCGACAACGGTTCTTCTGATTCCGTTCATGTCCGTATTGGCGAAAATTTGTGAATATCTTATTCCGTTGAAAGAAGATACTGTAAAATACATCAAATTGGAACCGTACTTGTTGAATACCCCTTCGATTGCTTTGTCGCAGACTGCCGCCGAACTGAGGAAAATGTTGAAAAGAGCATGGAAAATGACAGATACCGTTCTGAATATCTATGCGCACAATGATGAAACCAATCAGGAACATGTGAAACTGTTACAGCAGAGGGAAGATGAAATTGATGCCCGTCAGCGCGATATCGCAAATTATCTTACGGCACTCATGCTGAAACCTTTGGTTCCGCGGGAAAGCCGCCAGATCCCTGTTTTGATTCACTGTTCCAATGATGCCGAAAAAATCGGAGATTATGCCATGGAACTCCATGGCCTGATGAAAAGAATAAAATCAGATTCCGTTCAATTCAGTGAACAGGCGGAAACGGAATTGGAGAATTTGCACAGACAACTGAAAAGTCTCGCGGAAAATGCCGTTGATCTTCTGAAAGATAATCCTACACGCGACCCGCAGGCTGCGCTTGCGGCACATGCAGAAATCCAGAAGATGCTGGAGACGGCAGAATTGACGCACATGAACCGGCTCTATGAAGGAAAATGTATTATTAAAAACGGAGTTCTTTTCATGGAATTGCTTGAAAAGATCCGTAAAATCGAACGGCATATATTCAATATTGCGGAACGCGCCGGAGATTTTTATGGAAAACTGCCTGATATCGGTTGAAATGAGTGATATAACACCCTATAGTAATCCGGAAGGATGAAACTCATGACCAATAAAACAATTCTGATTATAGATGATGAAGAACCTATCCGCGAACTTTTGAAATTGACTTTGCAGTCCGCGGGATTCGGGTCCATCCTGGAAGCCTCCAATGGCGAGGACGGACTGGCCATTGCCATTCGGCATGTTCCGGATCTTATCCTCCTGGATCTGATGCTGCCGGGGATGGATGGTCTGAGCGTATGCCGCCGGCTCAAGTCTTCACAGGAAACACAGATGATTCCGATTATCATGCTGACGGCGAAAAGTGAGGAATCCGATATCGTTGTCGGGTTGGAAATGGGGGCAAACGACTACATTACCAAGCCGTTCAGCCGGAAAATTCTTATTGCCCGTATCCGCACACAATTCCGGATTGCAGAAGACCAGGAGCAGACGTCTGTCCTTCAAGTTTCCGGCTTGAGCATCAATCCGGAACAGCATACCGTGTCTGTTGCCGGTGAAAATATCAATCTCACGTTCAGCGAATTTGAAATTCTTTCGCTTCTTGCCGCTCATCCCGGACGAGTGTTTACACGCGGACAGATTATCCGCCGGATCAAAGGGGAAGATTATCCGGTTACGGATCGGGCGGTGGACGTTCAGTTTGTCAATTTGCGCAGGAAACTCGGTGATTGGGGCGCTGCCCACATAGAAACAATCCGCGGAGTCGGATATCGTCTTACGCAGGAGAAACTCGTTCCATGAGAGGTGTGAAAAACGCAGTTCCGGACGGGATAAAAGAATATTTGCTGGTCCATTTGCCGCTGATTCTGATGCTCGTTATGGACTTCCTCCTGCTTGCCGCATTGTGGGGCGAATACCGTTTTACGAAAACAATCGACCGCGATGTGATGGAAAGTCTCGCGCAAAAAGTGAATTTGACTGCTGCGGTTATCCGTGACAGACTTCTGTCCGGGAAAGCAGATGACGCTGTTCAATATTGCCGGAATTTTGACAACCGTATCTTCCGTATTACTCTGATTTCTCCGCAGGGGGAAGTTCTTGCGGATACCTCGCCGAGTCACCTGGCTTTCGATAATCATTCCGGACGCAGTGAATTCCGTGCCGCCCAAAGCGGAAAAACCGGTTTCGCCAGAAGATACAGCGAGTCCCTGAAAGAGCAGATGATTTATTATGCGGTTCCCGTTCAGACTCCAGGCGGTTTGTATGTGGTGCGGTTCGCAAAGGAAGATTTTCCCTATATGGAGATTTTTCCATGGATTACCGGCGGAATTATCCTGCTGTTCCTTGTTTCATCGGGCCTTCTCTTCTGGCTGCAGTGCTACCTCCTGAAAAAAATCTATTATCCGCTGGTCGAAGTCGGTAAATGCGCAGGAGATATCGTTGACGGAAAAAAAGCACTCATCCCGATTCCCGATAACGGCCCCCTCAAACCGCTTGCGGAAGTACTTTCAAAAATGACGGAACAGTTGAAAAAACAACTTGCGGAAATGAAGAAACTGGAATCCTTCCGCAGTGATTTCATCGCAAACGTTTCTCATGAACTGAAAACTCCGCTGACATGCATAATCGGTGCCGTCGATACCATTCAGGAGGAACATGAACTCCCGGAAGAACAATTCCGGATGCTGATGAAAATGTTGGGCGAACAATCCGCAAGACTCGATGCCCTTATCAAAGATGTTTTAAGCCTCGCCGCTCTCGAAAACGACCCGGAACGTCAGAGACAGGAGTTCCTACCGGTAGATTTGCAAAATGTTATGGAAATGTGTGTTCAATCGTTCCAGCAGGAGGCGGAACTGCATGGAATCACGCTTAAGATTACTCATACGGAACCGGTTACCGTATCCGGTGATGCCCAGCTTCTGGAACAGGCTCTTTCCAATCTGATCAACAATGCACTCAAATACAGCGGTAGCCCCGATATCGAATTGTCTCTGTCCCGGCAGACTCCATTTTGCGTGATTTCCGTAACCGATCACGGATGCGGTATCCCGGCAGAAAATCAGCAGAGAATCTTTGAACGTTTTTACCGGGTTCATAAGGAACGCAGCCGTGCACTTGGCGGAACCGGTCTCGGTCTCGCTATTGTAAAACATATTGCCCAGCTGCACGGCGGAAGAGCAGAACTCCTTTCCTTACCCGGGAAAGGATGCTGCTTCAAGATTCTTATCCCGGAAAGTTTGTCCTGAAAGAAGGCGGCCCCCCCCTTTTTGCCCCGGAGTGCGGGGCAGGGGACGTGCGTGAAAACGGGGATTCGTCTGTCCGCGACAAGATGTTTCAATAAAGCTGGACAACCTTTTCCAGGGTTTTTGCCATGACGCAATATCCTTCGAAAGTGATATGGGTACCATCCGGGCGGGCATATTCCGCAGCCAACTCGCCTTGAGCGTCGATCAGTGCGCTGAAATAATCGACAAATCCGGCGAATTTACTTTCCGCCATGGTTTTCAGCAGGTTGTTCAATTCCCTGATTTTGTCCTGATACTGAAAACGGTTCCACTTGTCACCGTTCCGCAAGGGTGTCACGCTGCAGAAAAAGGTTTTGATGTTTTTTTCGGCAAGCAGAGCGCCTAACGCCTCGTATTTCCGCATCATGAGCGCATTATCCTGCGAAATTCCGTTGATCCCAGCCAGAATGACTGTCTGTTCCGGTTGATAGGGGAACACATCATCCTCCAGACGAGCGTACAGACCATCCAGGGAATCGCCGGGGATACCGCGGTTGAGAAATGAGCAGCCGGGGAAGAACTCGTGAATGGGGAAACTGTAACTGATGGAATCGCCGAAGAATACAGTTTTGACCTTTTTCGGGGTGAGCTTGCGGAATTTGATAATTTCCTGGGCGGGTGCATATTCGCGGTAAAAGTTCAAAATAGCATCACGCGGTTCCTGAGTAAAGATTTCATTGACGGGCAGCATATCGCAAGGTGTCTTTCTTTGTTACTGTTTCATGAACTCCAGTGCCAGGACGGCGGAGCCGCCGTTATCGGCATTGAGCTGGAAACACTGTTTTTCCGCATTGTATTCCAAAATGCTTTCTGCTTCGCAGTCTTCATTTTCGTCTGTAATCCGTTTGATCTTGCAGAGGGTATATCCGGGGACTTTCAGCTCATACGACGCCCGTGGCGCGCAGAAAGAGGAGATCAGCAGTTTGACCGTTCCTTCCGGAGTGAGAGCAGCGAGCATATCGACATCTTCCGGCAGGTCGGTATGGATGGCGATTTGCTGAAGATTAGCCATTTCGCTGTATCGGCAGAGTGCGTAATAGACGCGTAGCGGGCCATTGGTAACGAGAGAGAAAGAGCGACCGACCGCCCAGGCGTAGAAATAAGCCATATCAACGGCTTTGGATTTCAGCATGCGTATCATGGCGGAAACGGAGAAAGCAGCATTGCCTGCGCCGTCCATTTCACCATCGTAATACTTCATCCAGCATTTTGGCCATAAGTGCCATTCCACGACGAAGATTTCCGTATTGTCGAAACCATACTGTTTCAGCATCTTTTTTGCCTCGACGGCACATTCCGCAAAATGGCCGGGTTCGCGTCCATAAGAGGTGAACGAGAATACATCCAGCGGGAGATTGTTGTCGCGGCAGTATTTGACGAAAGGTTCCCCGAAGACCCACGGTTTGCAGTCGCCCCATGGCCCGCTTCCGTTGAATCCGCAGAGTCTTACGGTTGGGAATGCTGCGCACATGGCGAGAGAGAACTCTTTATACAGTTCGAAATAGAGTTCAAACGGTCCTGCGAACAGAGCCCGATTGTCCGGTTCTTCCCAAAGGGAGGCATACCGGATGTCAAGCTTCATGCCGTTAGCCCATCCTTCGGTGTAGTGCCGGAAGATATTGACGCAGATGCGGACCCATTTTTTTGGATCGGCGGGCGGGATTACGCGGAATTTTTCTTCGGCATGTTCGATTTGTTCGCCGAATTTGAGTTCAATAGGGGTACCGCATTTGACGATTTGTCTGAAATACAGGTCCGTTGGTCCGAAAACATAGTTGCGCGGGTCATTTTCATCTGCTTGGAACAGGGGGAAGATGCGTGAGACATCGACTAAGGAGTAACCGCCGTTTTCACTGGTACAATCGTGATGGCGCACCCGTGCGGGGTTGAGTTTTTTGAAAAGCGCTATGTCACGTTCCATGTTTGCCACGGAATTGATTCTGGGAGAATTGTTGATGCCGAGAATATGGGGAATCGGTCCCTGAATTTCTGCGGGGTCAATCAAAACGGTTACGTTACGCATATTATTTTCCTTGAGTTGTTAAAACTTTTTTTTGAGACTGTTGATCTGTATATCAAAATGGCAAAAGGCTGCAGATGTGCAGTCTGCAGCCTTTGCAATCTATTGCTGAAAAAGGGTTACTTTACGTCAACTTCCTTATCCAGTTCGCTGGACTTGTAGATAGCATCCAGAAGTTTCATTGCGACTAAACCCTGTTCTGCAGTAGCCGGAATTTCGCCTTTGCCTTTGATGGCATCGGCAAATTTCTGCAGTTCAGCGGCAAACCGGTCGCGGTTGGGATTGTACTGGACATTGACATCTGCGGGACGGTCACCGACTTCCGTACGGAATGCCGTAATACCGGTGTTCTGACCGCATTTGCATCCGCCCTTGTCACCGAGGAATTCCACATAGCTTTCGTCTTCGGCATTGCATGCCCAGGCAACTTCAAAGCTGAGTGTGGCTTTCTTGGCAAAACGGATAAAGCCGGCTGCATAGTCGTCCACATCGAACGTGCCGTTCAGATCGGCGGGACCAGCCCACATGGAGGTATAGTGATAATCCTTGATCGGATAGCCGAATTTCGAATATACTTTGGCACTGACCTTTGTCGGATTCCAGTAGCCTGTTGCCCACATGACCAAATCCAGGAAATGGACTGCAATATCAATCAGGCCGCCGCCGCCGGAACGGGCTTTTGTTGTGAACCAGCCGCCGAGACCGGGTATTCCGCGTCTGCGAATGAGTTTGACGCGAATCTGATAGACTTCGCCTAAACGTCCTGCATCGATAGCTTCCTTGACGACTTCGGCTTCGGGAGTCTGACGCCAGACCATACCCATCTGGAGCAATTTTCCGGATGCATCGCGGGCCTTAATGATGTCCTGTGCGAGTTTCGCATTCAGCGTCATCGGTTTTTCCAGCATAACGTTTTTACCGGCTTTCAAGGCGTCTATGGCAATGGGAGCGTGCATGTCGTTCGGAACACAAATGCTGACGGCATCAATTTCCGGGTCTGCCAGCAGTTCATGATAGTCGGTGTAGGTGGTAGCCACATTGTGACGTTTCGCCTTTTCCGCAAGACGGTCAGGCAGAATGTCGCACAAGGCAACTAATTGCACACCCTGAACATGTGTGTAGGCATCCGCATGGACGGAACCAATGGTACCGACACCGATGATACCGATTTTGAGAATTTTGTCTTTGGCAGGAGCCGTTTGTTTTTTCGCTGCTTTTTTGCAGCATTCGCAGGATTTCTTAGTCGCCATTCTTCACCTCATAGTTTGCGTGGCGCGTTGATATTGATGTTCGTATGTGGAATATGTTCCACCTATTTGGAATACTTTACAACGGATACAGTCAAAAAACAAGCTCAAAAACACAAAGACCGTGATTTTTTTCAAAAAAGAACCTGTTTCCGCGTAATTATGCGGTGTACGTTTTCCGCTTTTTTTTGAAATCATGGTTTTGAACTTGTAATCCTGTTCTTGCGGGTGTATATTTTGAAAACGCAGACAAAAACTGCACATACCAAAAACAACCAACGTACTATGACGAAAGGTGAAAAATGAGTAAATTGATTTTGTTCCAAGGCGATTCTGTAACGGATTGCGGTCGCTCCCGTGCTGATAATCTGCTCGATAATCAGGGACTGGGGGAAGGTTATCCGATGCTGGTTTCCGCCATGCTGAATGGCGATGAACCGGGTGCCGGTTATAAAATCATCAACCGCGGAATTTCCGGGAACCGTGTTGTGGATTTGTATGCCCGCTGGAAAATTGATGCTTTGAATCTCAAACCGGAAATTCTCAGTATCCTTATCGGCGTGAATGATACATGGCATGAAAAAGGATGCGGCAATGGCGTGGAAGTTCCCCGCTACGAAAAAGTGTACCGCGAACTTTTGACCTGGACGAAAGAAGCCCTTCCGGATTGCAAAATCGTCCTTTGTGAACCTTTTGTACTCCAGTTCGGTGCCGTTGGTGAAGACTGGCTGCCGGAAATGGCGGAGCGTGGCGCTATTGTCAAAAAACTTGCCGCTGAATTCGGCGCTGTATTTGTCCCGTTCCAGACGGTCGTTCGCGATGCGGCTGCAATCTCCAAGCCGGAACTGATTTTGGCTGACGGCGTGCATCCGCGTCTTGCCGGACATCAGATTATGGCGAAAGCCTGGATTAAGGAAGTCAAGGCAGCCGGACTGCTCTGATTTTTTATTGATTTTCAGGCATACAGACCTTCCCGTTGTAAACTTGCTGCGGGGAGGTTTTTTTGATTAGTGGATAGTGGATAGTGGATAGTGGCATGGAACATTCCGGATGCCGTTCGTGATTGTGCGGGCATTTTTGTATAAGACCTATAAGACCTATAAGACCTATTTTTTATTTGAGCCGGGAAACTTCCGGCATTTCCCATATCACGTACCACCACGCCTTGCACAATCACGAATACACCACGACATTTTCCACCCGTAGCCCCAACGGGGCGGCACGATAATAGCCAGGGGTAAG
>CALCCZ010000140.1 GCA_937900075.1 uncultured Lentisphaeria bacterium | reverse complement strand
CACAAGCTGATCCTTGGAATCATCCCGAACGGCAGACGTTACCTCAACCGGGGTTCCGTCACCGAAATAATGGTTGCAGATTTCGTCAAATGTACCGTCCTGCATAATCTTGTCGATAAATGCATTTACCTTTTCAAGAAGCTCGGGCTGTGCCTTATCAACGCCGAAAGCGTAATCTTCCTGAGTAAGTTCAACGTCGATTACGTTTTCGAGATCTGACAAAGTCATATCGCCTGCTACGATTAAATCACCATTTGAAAGCTTGATGCATTCCTGATCTTCATCGTCGAACTCATCGAAAATGTTACCTACGATTTCTTCAACCATGTCCTCGATTGTTACGATGCCCATTGTTCCGCCATACTCATCAAGGATAACTGCAAGCTGAATACCACAAGACTTCATCTCATTAAATAGAGATGAAATTTTCTTAGTCTCGTGAACGAACAAAGGCTCACGAATATACTTTGAAACTGTTCCGCAGAGGGGCCACAGAGAATATATTTCAATTTCAGTCAAAACAGATGCGTGACTATCTTGTAGAGCTGTTTCCCGACAATTTTATGGACCTTGTAGCACTCAATGCAATGTATCGTCCTGGCACACTGGAATTGATTCCGGAGTACATACGCAGAAAGCGTGAACACACTATCCCTGATTATCCAAAGGAAGGAATGGCAGAAATCCTTGACGAAACATACGGCCTGACAATCTATCAAGAACAAGCCGAGCAACTGCTTGATTTCAAGTCAGCGATGGCATACTTCCCGAAATCACATATTGTCGGACAGACGATGATTGCCTACTGGCAAGCATACCTAATGATACATCCTATAAAATAGAAGCCCTCCTGCGAGGCTTACACACATTCTTCTCTTGCCAACGGCAGGAAGAAAAAGTTTATGGAACGAAAGAGAAAAAACTTATTGATGTCGGTTATGGTGTGCTTGACAATCTAATTGAAAATTTCAAGAAGATTTCAAGTGAGACAAAGGCCGGAGAAAATGAGAAAAGAAAAATTTTGATTGCTCCGTCCTGGCAGAAAGATAATATTCTCGATACCTGCCTTGATTCCATGCTGGATTCGCTGTTAGGACAAGGCTATCTAATCATTATACGTGCTCATCCCGAGTATAAAAAACGCTATACACCCAGATTCAATGCAATTGTCGAGAAATATAAGGACATTCCTCAATCGGAACTTGTTATTGAAACAGATTTTTCGTCCAATGTTACCATCTTTACAGCGGATTTGGTGATTACAGACTGGTCCGGAATAGCACATGAATTTTCCTTCGCCACGCTCCGTCCTACATTATTCATCAATACTCCAATGAAAATTATCAACAAGAATTATCAAAAAATCAATCTTGTTCCAATTAATATTTCTTTACGCAGCAAAATCGGGGTAGCGCTTGAGATGAACGAAATGGATAAAGTCAGCGATACTGTTGCAGATCTTTTGAAACGGCACGATGAATTTCATGCAAGTATTGAGAAGATTCGTGAGGCAACCGTTTACAATATTGGAACAAGTGGAGAAGCCGGTGGAAAGTATATCATTCAAAGACTTATAGAAATAGCAGAGAAAAGGAACCGTGGTGCTTAAAAACAGGATAACTTGAAAAAATGTAAAAAATGAGTTTTTTACACATAAACAAGCACTACGGATAGGAGAAAGTATGAAGAAAACTTATACTGCTCAATTCAAAACTGCATGACGGCTAAATAACAGTTGATGTGAGACTGATACTTGCGGAAATAACCGGCAAGAACCGAGTTTATCCATATCTTTCTGAAACATAGAAAAAGATTACACTTGATGTGGTGCTTGAGACTTTTATATACTAGGAAGAGTAAAAAGAATCAAGAATAAAAGCCACCTGTACGCAAGACGAGGTGGCAAGAATGATTGGAAAACTCAAGATGGAGAATGATTTTTTAGCGTGCATCTTTGACCTGCAACTTGAAATTCGAAAAGAACCAATAAATATAGTCAAAAGTCAAAACGGATTTAATCGTAAATTATCAACTGAAAAATTCAGCATTATCCATTCTTGTGTTTGTTTACGTTCTTACTGTTATCGTTTTTTATTCACTGTCTGAAGCTTTTTTGACACAGAGACCTTGCAGGCTTCCGTGGGAATGAGTTTTTTTACCGAAGTCGATAGAAAAAGTTGCTGTTCCGTCTTTATTTGGCTGTACATTATTGAAAATCACATGGAAGTTGCGACCAGCTTTGGCTGGTGAGAACCATTCTTCTGACGGGTGTTCCGCTGATGAAAAGGAAAGGTCGGTTCCGGAGTGGGAAAAGGTAACGTCATGCCACCAGTTTTCTTTCACAAATTCCATTTCCGATACCAGGGAGAATGTGTATTCGAATTGGAATTTCTCATGAGGGTCAGGAACCCGTGTAGTGACTTCAAAATGTGATTTTTCAAAGACTACACCAAAAATTGTTCTGGAACCATTTTTGAGACGGAATGAAGGATAGTCGTCCTGAATTTGTTGATTTGAGTGTGTAATCATGGAATATTCTTTATCCAATTCCAAAGGCTGCAGGGAGTCCTGACCGGACGTTTCCGTTTTTGCTTTTTCCAGGGACCATGATTTTTCCGTGTTCGCATACACCCAGTCTTTGATGTTATCGTCAGCAATATACCGATAGAAACGCCGATTGGAAGACAAAATGATATCTATTTCTTCTTTTTTCAAATTTCTGTTCTCTAACGACTGCAGCAAGGCGGAAATTTGAGTATGCGATGACGGAATGGAATTGTCTTCTCTGTAGTTTTCATTGTGTTTACCGGGTTTTACCATGAGAAGCGGTCTTGCATTCATAGGGGGTAAATTGGGGGAGGTTTGGATTTTTGAAGTCGGTCTGCCATGGTCGGCACAGATGATGACAGTGGCATTATCAAAAATGTTTTTTTCGCGCAGTGTATTCAGAAAATTACCGACTGTAGAAAGGACATACCAGGTTGTTTCAAAATATGCATTGTAATCGTGAGTGATTTCGGGATTTGTTATCGGAGAACCGTCACGTTTGAAAAAACAGGGATCATGGGCTCCAATGGTATGAGCGACGACGAGTGTCAGATTGGAAGAAGGCTCAACGGGAGCCTTTTTCAAGATGTTATAACAATAGCGATCATCATCGCATGGAGCTTTTTTGGGTTGAACGATACGGAAATCTGCCATGGTTTTTTCCAGAAATTGTCCTTTCAGACAGTAGGGTATTAAACGGAAAGAACTGATTTCTTTCAGATTGAAACAAAAGCTTCCGAAAAGACGCTGCTCAACCGGGGGGATTATTTCATCGGCGGAATCATTTTGGTATTCGGCAGAGAGCAAAGGCCGATTGGTATAACCGCTGCTTGTTCCCAATCCCAGACTGACGTAAACAGGAATATTCTCCCGGATGTAGGGTGTCAGGAAAGTTTTTTCAATATTGAAACTTGTGGTCAGAAAGCGGGGCAGGGTATCAAGAGACTGAAAATATTCGCCGGTCATGATGCCGGGGATTGCAACCATTGTGCTTTCATGCATACCGATGTTGTCGGTATAATTTACGAATCCGTGAAATTGATTCCGGAGTTCCGGACTATTTCGAAAGACATCTGCGGCAACTTCGGAGGAAATGGAATCCAGTATCAGCAGAAAAACGTTTCGTTCGGGAGAATAGACAATACTTTTGAGGGCGATGCTCCGGTCCATTTCCGTATAATTGTCTTTTTTTGCTGATTCATCCATGCCTTTGTCCTGTTTTACATCCAGAATAGAGAGGCACATCAGCAGACAGAGAGCCACTGCGGCGAGCGGGATGTAGTCTTTCAGAAACCTGTACAGGCAGAACGGCAATATCAGAATAAGGCACAAGACACCGCAATCGACCAGGATACGTGCGGGGACATTGTAAGCATCTATTTGTCCATTCAAGGGTGGAAGTCCGGCGGAGAGCAACCCGACTTCCAAATAGAAGTAGAACGCCAGAGCGAGAATCAGGAGATGTGGAAGGAACCCGAAAAATTTGCGGCTGAAAAAAAGAAAAGCTGCGGTAACAATGGAAACCATGGCGAAGCACGGTAATTGCGAGAGGAGAAGTTCCTCCGTAGAAAAATGGAAGAGAGTTTTTTGGGCAAGATAGGATTGCAGCGGAACAATCAGAAAAACAAAAGCGGTCAAGACGACCGATACAGAGAGGGAGGCAAATACGTTTTTCTTTGTATCGAACGATTCCGTTTTTTTGACAAAAAGAAACGAAACGAGACAGAAAAGGCAGAGAATAATTTCCGCGGCACAGCAGAAGAAGAACGGATTTTTAGTGATTCGTATGCCGAAATGTCCTTTTTCAAAAGAATCTGTACTGTTGGGAACGAGTGAAATTTTCCCTTCCACGGGTTTCAGCAGAAGTTTGTTGTCCGAGAGCGAAAGCGGTTGGTCTTCCTGACGATAGGATTTTGCGATGGCATCGGCATTCCAAGTGCGGCTGAAAAATCCCCAGTAGATAAGGCGGATTGATTTCAGCTCCAGAGACGATGCCTTTGTAAAGATGTCAAAAGCATATTGATCCGGTGAATTGCCTCTGCCGGGGATTTCCGAACGGATGCGGTTGTCTGTTTCGTCACTGGCATAACCGATGGTCGTGCAGCTTTTTCCATCGTAGAAGTGTTGTTTTTCAGCGAAATCGTAACGTTGCGGCAAGGCATAAACTTCCGTTTCGTCGTCTGCGGTAAATTCCATTTCCATCTGTTCGCTGTACTGGCTGAAATAAGCGAACAGTACAGGAAGAAGCAACAAGACATTTCCTGCAATCAGTTTCCGGAGGAAATTAAAACAATTTTCTTTTGAAAAAAGATTGACGAAAGAAATTGTCATTGTCGCTGTCCTTTTTTTTTGTGAGATTATTTTTCAGAGGAAGATTCTTCCTGTTGTGTTTTTCCGTTTTCATTTTCCGGGGAAATCATCTGAACCTCTTCTTCCACTTCTTTTCCGGCGTTTTCGTCAATATTCAGAACTTTTTTGGCTCCTCGCTTTACGCGTCTCCAGACGACGCCGAACACGACGCCACAGGCAATAACAACACCTGCAACAGCCTGAATTGTATAAGACATGACGGACGGGTCAACATAAGCGGTAAAAGCGGGAAGTATGTTTCCGCAGTAGGATACGATTGTGAAATCTGTCATTTTCAACTCCTGTCAGATTATGAATAGAACCAGTTCAGATAATTTCAATATAATATACTATAATCTCGCAAGGCAGACTATTCAAGTTCAGAATGTGTTTTTACGGGAAGAATTGTATTGTTTTTTAACAACATTGTTTTTACACAGCAAAATGGACTGTGTCATGAATTTTCCGTCAAAACACGGTTTACTGCATGAACGATGCAATTATCCAAGAGGGTAGGCGTCCGGGGATACCTGATAACTGTTCCGGTACCCCAGTTCCTTATAGTCGGTCAGTCCCATATCCTGGTCGATTTGGCGTACGTAGCGTGCCATTTGCTGTATGGAATAGGCGTTTTCCGGGGAATTCCAATTTGCCTGAGCGGGAACTCCGATCATATTGGTGAACCGATGTCCCCAAAACCAATGCCAGGTAGTGACCAGAATTCCTTTTCCCATTTGCTTGTTTCTTGCCATGAAAGCGGCTTGACTGCGTGCGTTCTGCGGATCTTCCCACGGGCAGAGATTTACACGACATATAACACTTGGTTTGATAAGTGCGTTTCTCATACTGATCCGGCAATCATTCAAAATCCAAAGTATTTGGGGGAGTGACGCCGCAATATTCCCAGTCGCAAATCAGGAGATCCTTCGGTAAGTCTTTGAGCATTTCGGCGAACTCTTTTCTGCCACAGCGGACAAATTGTTCGAACACGGGATTCCCTTTGTCAAGAAACATGTCGTGCCAGAGCATGGTCTGGGCGCCGCGTTTTTGGAGGAGATCATGGAAGAAAACCAAATGTTCGCGGAAGATCTCCGCGGTATCATGGGCAGCACATTCACAGCAAGTACCCAAAGTATGCGCTTCGTCGCAGCCGATATGAAAATGAGGCGGATTTCCGTATGCTTCGTGGATTTCGGAGATCATTTCGGAAAGGAGTTTTCTTGTTTCCGGATTGGTCAGACACCAACACCATCCGCAAGGTTCAAACAAGGATTCATATTGCGGGGATACGCTGAGAATGGCATGTTTTCCGGAGCCGCCTCTTGACCAGGAGGCATGACCGGTGATGTTGATTTGAGGAATGAGTTCAATTCCGAGTTTTTGGGAAAGTTTTGTCAGGTGTGCGAATACCGCTTTGGGAACATGTTTGTCTTTCCAGTAGAAATCCGGGGCACATTCGAAGGGGAATACTCCCCAGGATTCGAGAACAACCGCATTGTATTTTAATGCGGCAGCCAACCGGATAGCCTTTTCGATGTCCACAGGCGATGTTTCCGGGAACCAGCAAAGATGAATACCGCGGAATTCAAGTGTCGGATAATCTTCTATTTTGCATTGGGGGAGAATGAAACAGGAGTAGAATTTGACTTTGCGTTCGGATTGGGCAAGCTGCCGCAGGGTATAAAGTGCGAACCGGAATCCGCTGATATCCGAAGCGGAAATGGTCACAAGGTCGGCTTGAATATCAATACTATACCCTTCTTTGGGGAAAGAACGGGAATATGCTTCAAACTTGATATCCAGTTTGAAATGCCAGAAAGTTCCGGCATTTTCAGCGGTGATTTCAAGAGCTTTCTGCCGGATTTCTTCCGGCCCGAGTAAAAGGAAACGGGACCCGTCGAGCAATTTGTAATAGTCACCGTCGGAGAATTCGATTTTCTGAGGAGTCGGGAGAAGGGACCGGAGAAAACTTTGCTGAACCTGCTGATTCATAAAGATAGCCTTTCATTGTTGGTTGAAAAAAAGATTTTCTACGCCTAATATAGTGTTGTTCGGTAGTATTTCAAGCTGATTTGTAAATGAGAGTCGGATTTTAACAGTTGAGATTCATAGATATCCCATATTTTTTCAAAAAAAGGGAATCTGTCCGTGCCTTCCTGCGTAA
>CALCCZ010000139.1 GCA_937900075.1 uncultured Lentisphaeria bacterium | reverse complement strand
CTATCGGCTTCAAAAAAATCTGGTCAAAAAAAATCAACGGCATCGAATACCGTATCGGTTGTCTGCCCTTGGGCGGATATGTTGAACTGCCGCAACTGGATTCCAGTGATGATGTCATTTTGGATAAAGACGGCAATGTCCTTCCCCATGCAGCTCCCTGGAAACGCGCACTTACTGCTTTCGCAGGCCCGTTTTTCAATGTCATTTTCGCATTAATATTAGGCTGCGTAATCTGGGGCGCAGGTCTGCCGCAAGGAACTCCGCGCACGGATAAATTGAAAGTTGTTTCCGTGGAAATTGATAAACCCGAATATAATGCGGGTTTGCGTCCCGGCGATATCATCACTGCCGTGAACGGTCAGAAATTCAACCTGACATGGAGCGAATTTGCTCGGGAAACCGCGCTGAACGTCGGAAGTCTGAATCTGACGCTTCAAGCTCCCGATGGTACGATCCGCGACATCTCATACAAACCCGCTGTCAATAATCGTGTCGCCGCCAATTCGAAAATCCCATACCCCTTCTTTGAAGCAGACGTTCCCGTCGTAGTCCGCCCAATCGAAAACTCGGCAGGCGAAAAGGCTGGAGTAAAAGCAGGTGACCGCATCGTCAGAATAGATGGTCAGGACGTCTGGTGGGACGATTTTGTCGAAAAGGTCCGTTTTTCAAGAGGAAAAACCCTCTCCCTGGAAATCGTCCGCGCAAACGGAACAGAAATCACTCTTCCTCTGGTACCGGAAGAAACGAAAAATTATGCGTTCGGTATTCAGTTCTCCCCGAACAAAGAATTGCAGATTGACAGGATATTGCCGGGAATGCCGGCTGAAGCGCACCTGCAGAAAGGGGATGTCATTACCAAATTCAACGGAGAAACCGTCACGAAATACAGGGATTTCTCTAAATTGGTTTCCGAAAACAAAGGAAAAACTGCAAAGTGCACGGTTGAGCGCAACGGAAAATCTTTGGATTTTGAAATCACACCCGTTAAAACTTACCGCGCTGGTTTGGCTCTCTACGGAATTTCCTATCCATCTCCGGTGGAACAGTTGTGGAACGTGCTGGTTCTCACCGGCCGCTCGCTCAAAAGTGTCGGAGCCGGCATCAGCGGTAAATTAGGAAATAAAGATGCCGGATATACCACTTTGGGACCGCAGCATTTCAGCGGCCCCATCGGCATCGGGGAAACTCTCTACAAATCCGTTTATCTCGGTTCGCTGGTCATTGGCTTGAACTTAGTCGTCATGATTTCTTTCAGTCTCGGCTTGTTCAACCTCCTCCCGCTTCCCGTCCTCGATGGCGGACACATTCTCCTCTCCTTCCTGGAAATGATTTTCCGGCGCAAGATCTCCTCAAAAATTCTCACGCCTGTTATGATTACATTCATTGTTATCCTCATCGGATTCATGCTCTTTGTCACCTTCTTTGACATTAAACGTCTGATCCCCGTGGAAAGAGAAAAAAAGGGTCCTGTCATGACCGAGTACAACATGAACGAATTTCTGAAAAAGGAAGTCGAAAATGCCACTGCCGAAAAAACACCAGACACGCAGAATTAACGTCGGAAATATCCCGGTCGGCGGCGGTTCACCCGTCTCCGTCCAGTCCATGACCAATGTCCCGACACGCGACGTCAGTGCCGCTGTCAGACAGATTCTTGAACTCGCAGATGCCGGTTGTGATATAGTGCGCCTCGCCGTACCCGATTTACCCTCAGCCGAGGCACTCAAAGAGATCATTCCCCAAAGTCCCGTTCCTATCGTCGCGGATATCCATTTTAATTATAATCTGGCAATCCTGTCCATCACTGCCGGGGTTCATGCCGTCCGCATCAATCCCGGTAACATCGGCAATCCGGAAAAAGTTAAAATGGTTGCAGACGCTGCCGGAAATGCCGGAATCCCCATCCGTGTCGGAGTCAATGCGGGAAGTCTTCCCAAAGGGCTTTATGACAGTCTGCTGAAAGAGACGAATCAGCCGGATGAAGCTCTCGCAAGGGCACTTTGTGAAGCAGCGTTAGGGGAAATCGCTCAATTGGATGCCTGCGGTTTCAAAAACTACGCCGTATCCCTCAAAGCGAGTTCAGTTCCCGTAACCGTTGCCGCTTACAGACTGTTTTCCGAACGTTCCGACGCCCCGCTTCATGTCGGCGTTACCGAAGCCGGTACCCCTTATCGCGGAATTATGAAGTCGGCTGCCGGAATCGGCACACTCCTGCTCGAAGGTATTGGCGATACCATCCGTGTCAGTCTCACAGCTCCCCCTCCCGAGGAAGTCCGGGCAGGTATCGCACTCCTGGAAGCACTGGAACTCCGACGCGCGGAACCGGAAATCGTCTCCTGCCCGACTTGCGCCAGAACATTATGGGATCTGTTCGGTATGACCGAACGCGTGGAAAAACTTGTTCAAACCTATAAAAACAACAAACAAAAACTCGCTGTCCGCAAAATTGCCGTCATGGGCTGCGTTGTCAATGGACCCGGCGAAGCACGCGATGCCGATATCGGGCTGGCAGGTTCCGGTGCAGGAAATGTTACCCTTTTCCGCTTCGGAAAACCTTTTGCCACATTGTCTCCCGATGAAGCATTCCAACAGCTGAAAAATCTTTTAGACGAAGCCGTAATCCGGTAATCCGGCATTTTCCACCCCTCACTATCCACTAACCGCTAACCGCTCTTTTTCATTGTCCTCAGGCAAACGTTGTGCATGGGGATGCACCGCCTTCGGCGGTTTCCCCCATGAAGGGTTCGGGCCGCCCCTTTGGGGCTGGTTTTGTTGAATTATCAATATTCATCGTGTTTGCTCAAACGTTTGTTATACCACGAATACGCCTTATAAGTTCTACAAAACCAATAAGTCCTATAGGTCCTATA
>CALCCZ010000138.1 GCA_937900075.1 uncultured Lentisphaeria bacterium | reverse complement strand
TGCCACGATAGGCCTTCAGTCCTTCGAAAGCCTCCTGTCCATAGTGCAGACAAGTAGCCGCAATAGAAATGGAAACGTTGAAGTCATTAGAGAGGACTCCCTCATCCCAGGAACCGTTTTTCCATGTGTAGCGGATGTTGGACCGGGTCTGCATCCAGTTGAATCCTAATTTTTCCCAGTCGATGTCGGTTCGAATCGCACGTTCGTAAGCCATATTTTTTTTCTCCTGTCTAAAAAGATTGACGTGGAACACTGTAAGGATCGCTGTCGTTCGTTGAAATGGCGGACGATATGTCCATTAATTTCTTAAAAAATACCACATTTTCAGAAATAGTCAAGAAAATTACTGTTTTTTTTGTTGAAATTTTGCAAAATGGGGTTAAATTGTATTGTCGTAGCCATAAATATGGACTATTTCGCAGATGAGTTTCTTCCGGTTTACTCCGGCGGATGCTTGGGAAAAGTGGACCCGAACCTATATTTGAGGTAAAAAATGAAAATTACGAAATTGTGTTTGTTAGTGACCGCCGCAGTCGGTCTTTCTCTTTTCAGCGCGGCATGTTCTTCTGAAGATCAAGAACAGGCTGACAGTGCATTCTATGTCGGTGACCGTTCTCCTGACGCCAATGGAAATGGCAGTGGAAACCTGAATCCGATTGGAAACGGTTCCGGTGATGATGCCAATTTGACAGTAGGTGACGATGCGGGGATTAAAATGCAGCCGGAGAGTGACAAAGCCGATGGATACGGTGATTTCGATCCGAAAACAGAAGATCGGGACTATATAGAAGGTTTCGGCAAGCGTATTCTGGATGCCGATGCGGTCATGCAGCCTGTCCAGTTTGCCTTCGATACTTTCTCCGTACCTTCTTCCGAAACGGAGAAAGTGAATGCCGTTGTCAATTATTTGAAATCCCATAATGGAACCGGTGTAGTCGTTGAAGGGCATTGCGACAATCGCGGTACAGAAGAATACAACCAGAGCCTTGGCGAGAGACGTGCTATTTCCGTGAAGGATGCTATCAAGGATGCCGGAATTTCCGAGGATCGTTTGCGTACAAACAGCTTCGGTGAACTCCGTCCCATCGCTCCCGGCAATGATGAGGATTCCTGGATGAAGAACCGTCGTGCCGAGTTTATCCTCGTGAAAATGGGAAAATAAGCCGACAGTTGTCTTTTCTGAAAAAGTAAAAAAATGTCTCCGGAGAGTGGATTTAACCCTTTCCGGAGTTTTTTTTGTGCAGACAATGCAATAATTGCGGGAAAAATACGGAATGCCGGCGGTCTTATTTGTGGAGTATGATTAATTGATGAATTGCCCGGCTCATTGCGGTATAAATACCGCTATCCTTTGACCAGCGCTTATCCGTTTCATCAACATCCAGAAGAATCACGACTTTGGCTTCACAACCCTTGAATTTCATGTACGTATAGTAGGAAATTTCCATAAAACCAAGTTGCGCAGGACGGTTGACAATATGGAACCTTCCTACATCGTGACAGCTGCCTATCGAAGTATGGTCCATACGATGTCCGCCCAGAATAACAATATCCTGCGGTGGAATTTGTTCCATTACGATTAATCGTTCCAGTTCGTATTCCAAGTTCTCACGGCAGTTGCCATGCAGAATATGGACATCAGAACCTTCCGGGGCGGATTCCATGATGCTGGCGGATATGGTTTGATAAGGTTTCAGAACCTCGAAAATTTTTCTTGTGTTCCGGCAATTTCTCGTAAGTTGAACCGATGGAATACCGAAATCCGGAAGCCGCAGTTCATCCGTAAAGATATTCTGGTCCGGATCATAGAAAATGTAGAAAGGTCCGTCATCGGAGACGAGCATGGAAATGACCTCCCATGCATCCGGAGTGAAATCCTGACCTTCATCCACTACAATGGCATCATAACAGAAGCATGTCTTATTCAAATATCCCTTCAGAAGTGTCGGCAGGACTCTGCTGTAAAGTTCAGGATTGCTTCTGTATTTCCCGACCTGTTCTTCCGGAATTTTCAGAAGTTCAATACAGAACTCAAAAAAAGCTGCTGCCTTAATGGTAGGACAGTTCGCTGTTTCAATCTGAAGATGTTCGGCAAGCAGTTGATTAAAACAGAGAAGCAATACATTCTTTCCCTGATCTGCCAGACGCTTTGCTTTTTTAACAGCCATGATGGTTTTTCCGGAGCCCGCGCACCCTCTCACTGTAAGCCGGGGAAAATTTTCCAACGCATTCAAAAGGATGCATTGTTGTTCCGTGAGGAGAAAAAACTGTTTTTCCTCAATCCGGATATGCTCCGACAATCTTTTCCCGTACTCAAAAATCGGTGAGAGTACTTGAAGAATTTCATCCGGTGAAACCATTCCTTTGAGATTATCCGGAACTTGGGCGTCTTCCAGTATTTTTGATATAAAATGTTCAATATAGGGCAACCCATCTCCGGTAAGAACGATTTCCTGCGCTTCTGCGGGCCATATAGTTTGATTGCCGCAGGATGGAAAACAGACACAGTGAGCAAACTTGACGGGAACTGGCCGGTTCAGACTCTCTTGCAGCAAACGCATCACTGCGTATTTATTATGCTTTGCCTGACCTACCGGATCCATGGGACGGTCTTCCTGGTACCATTTGCCATCATGGTAAGAAACAATACCTCCCTTGACTTCCATGATTACAATTCCTTTCAAGAAAGTCAATTTCACCATCCCAACGCTTTTTATTCAGATCCCGTGTCACAAAATCGAATGAATGAAATACATACCATTCGTCCGGCAGATTTTTTCTGATGATGTCAAATACAACCTGTTCGGACATAATCCGCCGGCTTAAATCACATTCTGAAGGTATCATTATCGCCATTTTTCAACTCCTGAAATTACAATTGGGAAGATAACACATTTCAGCCGGAATTTCAAGCTGAAAGCGGCATATAATTCAAAAATTTCCTGAAATCGGATTCAGAAAAAAGTGACATTGACAAAATTACAAAGAGACAGGGTAAACGCACGCTCGGGAAGGAAAGAGAAAAAGGCAAAAAAAATGGTGCCGAAGGTGGGAGTCGAACCCACACGGTATCGCTACCGGCAGATTTTGAGTCTACTGCGTCTGCCATTTCGCCACTTCGGCACATGAGTCAGAGAACTGACTTCCTTATACTTTACATCCGAATTAAAAAAATGCAAGCCCGATTTTACAAAAAAGGAGAAAAAATCTTCCTGGATTCACAGATAGGAGATATCTGTGAGTTTTTTTTCAAAATATCTTGATTTTTTCTTGATTTGATGCTACGTTATACAAGTGTGAGAGAGTTATAATTTTTTCACAAGGCTTTTTGACAACCGTATATTTCGGAAAATGTCTTGAAAATCCGCCAAGTGTAAAAGCCATTTTGTGGTAATAGTGGTGTGTCCGGTAGAGTGTATCTACATTTTTTTGCCGGACTTCCTCTGAGGTGATTACTGTACGTTCTTGGCGCGACCTTCGAAACAGTGTTTGGGATAGTTTGTGTTTTATTTGAACGTTACCATGCAAGCTGGATTTCGCAACAGAAAGCTGTGGAATCGGCAGATTCGCTAAAATTATGGGAAGTCTGATCATGAGAACGACAACTGCAGTGACAGCATTTAAGATGTCTCTTTACGGCATCAGCCTTCCGCTGTTTGCATTCCCTGTGTCCTCTACAGTTTTTCGGTACTTTGAAAAACTGTCTTGCTCGAACGAAGTGAGCGCAAGCAGAGCAATCTAAACTCTTTCTACATACAGAGATTTTTTGAGGCAGTTTATGTCTGGGTGGTATAAGTAGTTCTTTGGGACCCTAAATCTTAGAAAATATGAAGGTTACAATATGATTATTGAAGCGGAACAAACAGATTTGGACAAGATTCTTAATATCGTATCTGATGATATTTTTCAAAACGTCTATCTTTACATAGACATTTTAGTGTGCGGTATTACAAACGATCATGTAAAGACATGGATTATTTCCGACAATAATAAAATCAACTTCATCCTCTATAAATACTACAACAGCCTTCAAGTCTTCTGTGTTGAGAAAAAAGCGAATGCGAATATCCTTGAGGTTATTAAGAACATTAAGGAGAATAACTACGAAATGATATCCGGCAGAAGTGATTTTGTTGCAAATCTTATTTCAAATGGTCTTTCTGATTATAGTATGTTTGAGGGCGGCATCTTCTCAAGAGAAAATGTGAACATAAATGATGGTACTTTACAAAGAAGGTGTGAACTTGCTTCCAAAGACGAGATGGATGAGATTGCTGCATTGATTTGTTCAGATAATGATATCGGGGGACATTATAGTGTTGAACTGCTTTCAAAACAGCTTGTTAACCGTATGGAGAACGAGGGATGCAGGAATTTGGTTTATAAAGTAAATGGGAAGATTGTGGCTCATTTTGCAACATACGCTGAAACTTCTAAAATAGGTGTACTGGGAGGATTAATTACGTTGCCCGAATGGAGAGGGAAGGGAATTGGACGTCTTCTGATAAACGAACTATCTTCTATTCTTTATTCAAACGGGAAAAAACCTGTTCTGTATTGTTATAGTCTTAAGCTAATGCAATGGTATGCATCAATGGGATGGAAAGAAATTACGCATTGCGCAAAACTTGAGAGAAATAGAGGTTTATAATGCTTAATTTTACAGTTGGACCTGTTCAGTCCTGTGATATCGTTCGTGAAATAGGCAGAGAGCAAGTTCCGTACTTTCGTACCGCAGAATTTTCGGAACTGATGTTTCAGAACGAATTTCTGATGAAAACATTTGCAATGGCGGATGAGAAGGCACGAGTTGTTTTTATTACGGGGTCCGGAACGGCCTCCATGGAAGCGGCAGTTATCAACACACTGACCTCTAATGATAATGTCTTAATTGTCAACGGAGGAAGCTTTGGACAGAGATTTGTAGATATCTGCGCGATTCACAAAATTCGCTATACAGAGATCAAACTTGATACAGGAAAAGCCTTGAAAAAGGAAATGCTGGATCAATATGACAACTGTGGTTACACAGCATTTCTCGTAAATGTTCATGAGACCTCCACAGGTGTTCATTATGACATGGAACTGATTAGCGAGTTCTGTAAAAAGAACAATCTTTTTCTGATTGTTGACGCCATCAGTTCCTTCCTTGCGGATCCGTTTGAAATGGAGAAGTGGGGAGTGCAGATTATGATCACAGGCTCTCAGAAAGCATTGGCATGTCCTCCCGGTATCTCGATTATTGTTCTTTCCGAGAACGCAGTCAATCGCGTTAACCAAACCGATTGCAAGTGTCTCTATTTAGATTTGAAAGGTGCGCTCAAGAACGGTGAGCGCGGGCAGACGCCTTTTACACCGGCTGTAGGGACGTTGATGCAAATCAATGCGAGATTAAAAGAGATAGAAGCAAATGGCGGTGTTGAATCAGAAACTGCAAAAATTGCAGCACTTGCCGATGATTTCAGAACAAGAATCAAACAATTTCCGTTTGAAATTGTTGCCGAGTCAATGTCAAATGCCGTTACGCCAATTCATCCTTTGAATGCCTCTGCGAATGATATCTTTCTGACACTAAAGGATGAATACAATATCTGGGTTTGTCCGAATGGCGGTGCATTGAAGGATAAAGTTTTCAGAGTTGGGCATATTGGGGCATTAACAAAAGACGATAATACTGTTCTTATCCATGCGTTATTGGATATGCAAAAAAGAGGATTGATTTAATCAATGATTAAGGTTATTACATACGGAACGTACGATTTATTTCACTTTGGACATGTAAGATTACTGAAAAGAGCCAAGGCGTTAGGTGATTATCTGATTGTGGGCGTCACAGCTGATGACTTTGACAAGAATAGAGGCAAGATCAATGTTCAGCAGTCTCTCATGGAGCGAATTGAGGCAGTAAAGGCATCGGGGATTGCCGATGAGATTATTGTCGAGGAGTACGAAGGACAGAAGATTGATGATATCAAGCGATATAATGTGGATATCTTCACTGTGGGGTCTGATTGGGCAGGCAAGTTTGATTACCTGAATGAATACTGCAAAGTCGTCTATCTGCCAAGAACAGAGGGCGTTTCCAGCACTGAACTCCGCAGTGACAGTGCGAAACTGAAAGTTGGTTTGATAGGTCATCTCAACTATCTGAAAAAGATATCGAATGAGTGTTCCTATGTCAATGGTCTGGAAGTCAGCGCCATCTGTTCCCATGATATTGAACAAGTCCCTGAAGAACTTTCAAAGATACCATGCATCACGTCTTCTTTTGATGAATTTCTGGAACAAGTTGATGCCATCTATATTCTTTCGGCACCTCACAATCATTATGAACAGATCAAGAAGGCGTTGTTTGCAGGGAAACATATTCTCTGCGAACCTCCTATTGCCCTGAGTGCAGAACAGGCAAAGGAACTGCATCAACTTGCACTGAAGAATGAATGTGTCCTGATGGAAGCAATGAAGACAGCCTATGCGACAGCTTATGCAAGACTAATGCTTCTCGTAAAAAGCGGCAGAATTGGAAAAGTTGTTTCTGTTGATGCTACTTGCACAAGTATGAATACCATTGAGAAAGAACATCAGTTTGATTTGAACCGATCCTGGAACAGTATTTGCGCCTGGGGGCCTGTCGGTATGCTTCCAGTCTTCCAGTTGCTTGGTACAGATTTCAAACAGAAGACGATTATTTCAAAATTTGCTGATCCGGACAAACTCTTTGACAGTTTCACCAAGATATCATTTATCTATAATGATGCTGTGGCTTCCGTAAAGGTTGGGAAAGGTGTGAAATCAGAAGGTGAGCTTGTAATTTCTGGAACAGAAGGATACGTTTATGTTCCCGCTCCCTGGTGGAAAACAGATTATTTTGAGATTCGATACGAAAATCAAAATAACAACAAGCGATATTTCTACCAGTTGGATGGCGAGGGGATCCGTTACGAGTTCGTGGCTTTCTTAAAATCAATTACGAAGAAAGCAAATTACAGCTATATTGATCCAATCATATCATACAAGATATCTTCCGTCATTAATGATTTCTATGAAAAGAAAGACTGCTTAGAAATTGATTAATATAGTAAGGATTGATTAAATCGTGATATTGAGCAGGATATAAACAATAACAAACTTGAGAAGGTGAAATAATTAATGCATTATCTTGAGGCGGTATTAAGCATATTGATGAATTTCTGCTATGACATTTGTGGAAATTATTGGATTGCAATTTTTATCTTTACGTTGGTTTCCAAAGTCGTTCTTTTGCCCTTGTCATTATGGTGTCAGAAGAACAGTATTATTCTTGTGAAGCTGATGCCTCTTGTTAATCGTGTAAAAATTCAATACTTCGGAGATAAGGATGAGATTGCTGAAAGGCAACATGCGCTTCAAAAACAGGAACATTATCATCCGTTACTGAGTTTGATTCCGCTGATTGTACAAATATTTATTCTGATGGGATTAATTGCTGTCATTCATAAAATTACTGATTCAGGAGAATGCATTGACCTTGGTAAAATTCCTGTCAAAGATGGCGGGTTAACATGGTTGTATCCTTTAATTGCTGGATTTTCGGCATGGTTACTCGGGTGGGCACAGAATCAGATTCATCCCCTTCAACATGAACAAAGCAAATGGTCACAACGATGCCCCAACTGGATTTCAATACTGATTTCACTCTTCTTGGGCGTTTATGTTGCAGCTGGTGTAATCTTTTACTGGATCTGCAGCAATATTCTTTCGATTCCTGTTCAGTTAGTATGCAATCTCATCATGCCACCCAAGAAATATATCAACTATGATGAATTAAAAAAGAGTAAAGCAGAACTTGAAAAACTGGAGAAACTGGGTGAAAAGGTAATTACCAAGGAAATGAAGCAAAGAGAGAAGGCGGATTACAAGCGTTTCTTTTCAATTGCAAATAAACATCTTGTTTTCTACTCAGAGGCAAGCGGATTCTACAAATACTTCCAAAACACGATTCAATACTTATTGTCACATTCCAACGTTATTATCCATTACGTGACGAATGACCCGAACGATGTCATTTTTGAGGTTGCAAAGGAACGAGTGGAGCTTTTGCAAAATAATGCGGAGAAGAAAAATGTTACGCTCAATTTGTATGGTGAGGATACATTCGTTTTATCAAACCGAGGTATGCTCATAGAGCTTTTAGATAACCTTATACAGAATGCTATAAGGTACAATGTGCCAGGTGGTAAAGTTGATGTTGAGGTTAAATCAAAAGACACAGGTGCAATTTTATTGGTCAAGGATACAGGAATAGGAATCCCTGAGTCAGATAAAGACAGAGTTTTTGAAAGATTTTATCGAGTTGATAAAAGCAGATCGAGAGATACCGGAGGAACGGGTCTTGGGCTTGCTATAGTCAAGCATATAGTGGAGTTGCATGGAGGAAAGATAGAATTAGAAAGTAAGCTGGGTGAGGGAACAACGGTAAAGATAGTATTTTAAGCTTGTTTATGTGGTGCCTTGTGGCACCACTTTTTTATGGGTAAAAGTGATTTCACACCCAAATTATGGCATTTCACTCCATTTCACGAAACTTCTGTATAAATAGTCCGATAAAGAAGATATAGCAATATCTCACATCTTGAAAGGAATCACGTGATGCAGAAATTAGCAGTAGGAAATGACCAGTTTATAATACTTAAGCATTCAGGTGTTCAGACGAGAGTACCGCTTAAAGATATTTACTACATAGAGAGTAACAATAAAAAGGTAATTGTTCATACCAAAACTAAGAATATTGAAGTTTATGGAAAAATGGGCGATTTTGAGAATGAACTGGTTGGCACCTTTTACAGATGCCACCGTTGTTTTCTTGTTAA
>CALCCZ010000137.1 GCA_937900075.1 uncultured Lentisphaeria bacterium | reverse complement strand
ACTCGTTCAGTCTCGGGTCCGCCAGTACGGCGACCATTAGTGGCGGTGGCATTACCAACGTGAACAAACTGATACTTTCCAACGGCGTCGCCGCAAATGCCAAGTATAATCGACAGTTCACGGAATTGACCGCCAGCACCGTCACGGGTTCCAGTTTCAATGATACGCTGTCTTTCGGCAATGATTCCAATGTGAAAATCGAAGGCGGCATTAATCTGAATCTGAACCAGGACGGCAGCGATACCGTAAAAATCGGCAAGAACAGTACCTTCACGACCAGCAACATCTCGTTCAGCAATGGCACAAAGAGCAAGAACTCGTTCAGTCTCGGGTCCGCCAGTACGGCGACCATTAGTGGCGGTGGCATTACAAACGTGAACAAACTGACACTTTCCAACGGAATTGCCGCAAATAGCAAGCATAAACAACAGTTCACGGAATTGAGCGCGAGTACTGTCACAGGCTCCGTTTTCAATGATACGCTGTCTTTCGGCAATGACACGAAAGTGGAAGTCTGGGATGGAATTTCACTTGGAAATGGCGATGATACACTGAAAATCGGAAACTTGGCTGATGTTGAGTTTGGGAAACTTGACTTCGGCGAAGGCAAAGATACGCTGACCATCGGCAAGAAATCCATTGTAACAATCGAGGACCTCAATGTGGACAGTCTCGAAAAGTTGACCATGGGCGCAGGAGCTGAGTTGTACTTGGACGAGTGGTCTTACTATGCCGCCAAGGAAAAGTGGGGCGATAAATACTCTAAACAAATCTTCCTTTTGGGGGAAAAATCCTGATAGTGGATAGTGGATAGTGAGGGTGGGAAATGCCGGATGATTTTCGTGATTGTGCGGGGCGGGGTGGAGAATTGACCTGATGCAAACGTTGTGCATGGGGACGCGCCGCCAGTGGCGTCTTCTCCCATGAAGGGTTCGGGCCGCCCCGTTGGGGCTATGGGTGGAACATGCCGACACATATTCGTGTTCTATGATTTTATTTTTTGATTTCCGCCAGAGTGTTGATGGCTGCGGGGTTGAGAGTTCCATCGGCAAGAATTGCAACATTGAAAGTTGCGGCTGCGCCGATGGAACAAAACGTCCGGACAGCGTCCTGTAACTCATCTTTGGAGAAAGCTAATGGTTCAAAAGAGATACCATCGGGGGAGGGTCTGAAGTGATCAGCAGCTTCCCCGATCCAGGACGGCAGATCGGCGAGATGCCACCAGAAGGCGTCGATGGGGAGAAGGAGATGCCGCAACACTTGAGTGTTTGGACAAAACGGGGAATTATCGAGAGTGAAAACTTTACCGCCCCATGGCATTTTAGGGCAACCATTTTCAATCAGCAAACATTCGCCGGCGAAATAGTCCAAATCGGGGAATGGCGTTTTTTCCTCGTTAAGGAGATAGCTGCTGTTATTGAAAGAGACAATGGCATCATGATTTCCGGCACGTGAGATGTTAATCCAATCAGAATATCGGAGTCGGGAATTGTGGAAAGGTTCTTTTTCATAACAGCCGTCGAACCACCATCCTGAGATATATTTGCCATACCGTTTTGCCCAATATTGTATCATTTCCAGATAGGCGGTTTGAAATGCGGACTGATCCGTACCGGGAGTTGTATTCCAGGGGAAACCGTTCTGCAGGGCGGGATTTGATTTGATTTCGCATGGAAGATATGCGATGAAGGGGATATCCGCTTCTGCTGCGGCTTCCATGATTTCTCCAGCCAGATCACGTTCGGGAAAATGTCCGGGGCCGCAGCGTTGTTCGAGTACGGCATTAGGGGCATTGTATATCCCTGTGTTCTGTCCCATGGTAAAGATGATATATTCGGAGCAGCTGTGTTTAACGGAGCGGATGAAATTGTCCACGCGGAAAGAATTTGCACAATCATCTTTGTCTTTGACCCGGCATCCTTCGGCATCAAAAAGATCCGGGATAAGATAATGGCACATCAAACCGCGTTTTCCCGCGATGATATCACTGCGTCTGTACATGATAGGAATCCATTTATTGTTTGATTAAATCGGCAACGACGGGATAATGGTCGGATGAAATTTTATCTTCCACGCAAGTAAACTTCTGAAGCTTAAAAGCATTTTGAGGGGACCATGCGATATAGTCGATTTGCACTCGCGGATTGTCAGAGGGGCATGTCTTTTGCGAACAGTCGGCAATGGTCCAGCCTTCATTTTTCAACAGTTGGATACACGGTTCGGTTGGAACCGCGTTCAAATCGCCGGTAAGAATGGCGGGATAGAGACCATTTTTTTCGATGACATGGAGAATGCGTGCGATTTGTTCTGTTCGGGTGTTTTGCAGATCTGATTCGTACGAAAGATGGGTATTAACCAAATAAAAACTGCCCGTGGGATGTTGTACCTTGATGAAGAGCGCGATGCGCTGTTCGGTACCCGGGACATTGGGTAAATCAATAAGTCCGATAGCCTGGGAGGGACATTTTGTGAGTGCACCGATTCCGTATTCGAACGAATCAAAGTCAATAGCCCGTGCAAAATGGACCTGCATATCGGTAATATCGCTGAGGATTTGAGGGATGTTGCCGTCTTTTCTGTCATCCTTATAGATGCGTACTTCCTGCAATCCGACGACATCTGCCTGCAATTTAGCGACAGCCGCGGCCGTACGTGGCACATTATAGGTGTGATCCATTCCATTTCCGGATTGGATATTGTAGCTGGCGATGCGGATAACATTTTCTTCTTTGGTGGGTAAAGTATTTTGCAGCGCGGGAGTTTTTTTGCCGAAGACCCGTTTGAGCGCATCCAAATAGCCGTAACCATATTGTTCTTCCGGCTCCAGCATACTGCCTTCCGTCCATTCATTCCAGCAGTATAAGGTCAGCATTGAATTTCCGTATTTTTGCATACGTTCTTTTACTGTTTGCAATGCATTTTCGAAATTTTCGGGAGTATTTTCGGAGATAATCGGGGAAAAGGGATAAGAGCCGCGCCAAGTCCATTTGTCGGTTATGCTGCAGCGTGGAGACGGGTCCCATCCGACAGAGACGTTCGGGTAGTACGGGATGTCGATTTTGGATTCAATATCATCCCATTTTGTGAGATAATCCTTCAAAATCTGATTATAGGGTGTCTGGGGAACATCGTAGCGGAATTGACAATGGTGGACCCAGCAATAACTTGTTGCGGAGTCGAAACCGAGTTCTTTAACCCCTTCCAGCATATCAATACTGCCGTCTTCGCAGGGGAGAACGGGACGTCCCCACACGATTGCGTTGAGTTCCATTCCCTTGAAACCCGCATTGATGACACGTTGTCTGAAATCTGCGAGCGCTTTTTTCGTGGCCTGGAAACCGCCGAGTCCGTTTAAGAGGGACGGGAGGTCATAGATGGAGAAATAGGGACAGCCGTTGTTGCAATAATAATTTGAGTTTTTGAAATAGTGTTCGATGATATAATCCGTGATTTTCCGGAAGCTTTCCGGGTCCACAGCGCCTTTGTAAAGCAGATCCGGTTTATGCCAGAGACTGCGCGGATGAATATCAATCCAGTCATGATTTGCCCACATCAGGGCAAATTTGAAATCTGTTCCCTTAATTGCGGGCAGGAGGCCATCATCCAGACAGTGAGAGAGGAACGTTCCGTCAGGGTAGTGATAATAGTCCATGATGAAGAAATCGATTCCATGGGATTGTGCAGCCTGGATTTTCTGGGCCATAACCTCTGGTTTTGCTTCATCGGCATACCCCCAAACAGGTTTGAGCGGTTGGTGGTGACCTTCGAAACGCGGGATTGCCGCCTTCAGAAGCTCCCATTCGGACCAGCCTTCGCCGTGTACTTGTGCATTGCGTTCATCGGTAGTGTGATAATTAGGGAAGTAGTAGCATCCGACTTTAATTTCAGGGGTATTCATAGTAGAGTGTTCCTTTGTTGATGATTTGTAAAATTTCTCTGTTACAAGACGCCAGTCTCAAAATTCCCGTTATAAATTTAGTTTTTCATTTTGACCTTTCAATTTTCTCTTTCTCGAGTTACTTTACAAGTAGCTCTTCGGAAGATAAAAGTTGAAATCTCTTCATG
>CALCCZ010000136.1 GCA_937900075.1 uncultured Lentisphaeria bacterium | reverse complement strand
AAAGAATGGCACTACCAATTTAACCGCATTGCGAATCTTTTCATATTCTGCTGTATGTTCTTCCTTCAGTTTCAAAAGAAATGCGGCAATATTGGATGCATCTGCAAAAAGTTTCTCATTATGACCGGCATCACAGAATTTCCGCATACCGGAAAGTTTTCCAGTATCATGAAAATGATAGATTTGCCAGTTTGTGATGGCATTGTAAGTATATTTTGTCGCCTCTGAATTCAGTTCTGTTGGCAATTGAGCATCAAATGATGGCCCTGAAAAATTCCGAGTTGCACCCCAGGGAAAAAAATGGCGTTTTTCATTTTTTATCATGAAGAAACCATCTTCCGTTGGCACTAATTGAAAATCATAACCATTGCTGCCGAATTTTAATTCCACGGATATTTCCGGTGTCTGCTTCGGTCCACCCCAGAAATAAGCATCAGCAGTCCCTCCAACATACTCCTTGAGACCTCCCGCTTTCATCATCGCGGAAATAATACGGAAAAGTTCAATAAAATTGCTTTTCCCTGCTCCGTTTGCACCAACAATAATATTCAGATTCCGTAACTCAAACGCTTCAAGTTTACGGATGGATTTGAATCCCCGCACTGTAATTTTATCCAAATTCGGCATTCTTCATTCCTCCTCGAACATACGGTTTTTGAACTCCGGCTCAATCATCCGCACTTTCCACATCTCGTCATCGGTCTTCAGATTTTCCAAGTTGTTGTCGCCGTTCACATAGATAATGTCGTATTCACGGTCGGCAGGATTGATCCGGTAACGCTGGAAATACGCATCCAGGGCAGCATTGCTTTCGGTCAGATTCTCCGTCACATTGCGCCAAAGAATGAGACAGCGTCTCCCGTCCGGCAATTTCCCTTCAATTTGACGGAAGGTATAATTGCCGTTCTTATCCTGCGTGAGTTTTACCGCACCTTCGTAATCCCCAGCGGATTCGGGCAATGCTGTGAAGGTGTTCCGGGCATACAGTTTTTCCACGGTCAAACCAATCAGGTAGTTGAAGGTTTCCATCAAATCAATATTGACCTCTTTCGTCTCGTTCTTTTCCGTCACCTTGAGTTTATAACTGAACGGCTCGGCAAAAGCTTTCAGATTCAGTACACTGCCCGCAGCATTTAAATCCAGCATGTACTTGACTAAATACTCGTCCCCGAACCGGGCTATCATCTGCCCCGTAGTATCGTCATCCGGCAACATCACATTCGACAGCGCATCCTCGTAACTTTCCAAAGTCAAGTATTTGAAACAATGAGAAATGCCGTTGAAAATATTGTTTAGATTGAACTCTTCGTTTTGTACAGGAGTCTGTTTATCGAGACCGATGTCAAAGCTCAATGTATCATGATTTCCATCTGTATCCTGCTCATAGGTTTCATAATGATGTATTGTCTGCGTCAGTTTGACAGGAGACTGCGGGATCGGATTCCCATCTTTCCAAGAACTTGCGTAAACAATTTTTTCAATACGAGGTTTCAAGACAGTATCAAAATGTGCGCCCATCTCAACGAGAATGTATTTGTTCTGCGAAGAATTTTGTCGATTATGGGATATTACTGCATGAGCTGTTGTTCCTGAACCGGAAAAATAATCAAGTACAATCAGTTTTTGTTCAGAAAGAAGTTGCAACATTCGGTCTATTAATTCAATAGGTTTGGGTTTAATTTTGTCAATATATGCTTTCGGAACACTTCCTCCAAAAAGATCCAATAACATTTTTGTCGCATCTGTTGTCGTTTTAACATCATCCCATAAGGTGGTAACAACTTGTCCTTTTTCCTGAGCTTCACTTAAGAACCTCTTAAATGCCGGACGACCTTGCCCAGTCCGTCCGAATAAAATGCGTCCTTCTGACAGGAATTTTAAGGTCTGCGACTCTTCAAAACGCCAATGTCGTCCATTAGGCGGATAAAAATTTTCTCCTGTTACCGGATTTTTTATGCAATAACTCAAATTTTCCCGTACATTTGGAGCATCCATCGGATCCAGTTTCCAAGGTCCTCTGGGATCATTATCCGGATTGAAAAAACCAAGTTCTTTTTGTTCAATTCGAAATAAATTCTTGTTTTTTTCGAAAAACGATTTTATCTTGGAAAAGAAAGTTGTATGGTTTGTCGCCGAGGAAATGAGAGCATCATTGGAAACAGATTTTCGACTGTTCCAAATAATGTCTGCAATAAAATTTTCTTGACCAAATACGCAGTTCATCAACATTTTAAGATTTGCATACTCACCATCATCTGTACTACTCCAACAACCAGAGTAATCCTGCATTAGTATTCGTGCCAATCGGAAACGGTCATACATACAAGCAGCCCACGAAGAATGTTGATAATTATCCTTGTAAGCAAAAGAATTATCGTTTCCGGTATTATACGGAGGATCGATGTAAACACACTTGACTTTTTCTTTATACCGTTCCTGCAACAGATTCAACGCCTGAAAATTTTCGGAATGAATCAGCAGTCCGTCACATTGTTTGTCAAAATCGTCAATGGAAGCCAGCAATCGGGATTTGAAATCATCGCTGAAGAATTTTGTATCCACCATCAGGAATTGAAATTTCCCTAATGTTCCTGTTGGGATATAAGAAAATGTTGGCAAGTCCTGTTCACAATCAGCATCTGACGTCTGAATTTCCTCGATTTTTCCGGTAGTCAGGCAAACGAAATAATCATTTATTCCTGCTTGATCAAATTTGACGGTAATGTTCTTTGTATCCGAATCGACTACAAGTCGAAAAAAGCCAAGTTGTTCCCATTCTTTCCATTGCTGAAAATTGCAGAATATCTCCGGATAAAACTCTTCGGGGATGCGGTCGAGAGTGATGCAGTAGTCGCATTGGACGACGAATTTCTTTTTGAGCCAGAGTTTCTTCTGGAAGTTTTCAATGGAGGAAAGAAATTCGATCAGGATATTGCCCACGCGTTTGATGGCACGGATTTTGGCGAGATAAGTTTCTACCTGTTTTTCATCGGGTGTATCCACATCGTCCAAGTGCATAACTTCGTTTTTGATGTAGAAATCCAGTTCCCGGGAAAGGAACTTGTGCAGGTCCTTATGAATGAAATAATCAAAGGTATTTTTCGCCACATACGCTTTCAAATGTTTTTCGATGAGCGTCAGTGGCTTTTTCGGGTCTCGGGAAACGTTGATAAACAGTACATCCCGCAGAGTTTTGTTGCTGTTCTCAATCCAAGTCTTGATTTTTTTTGCATTATCGGCAGGATAATCGAATTTCTTTTCCGGCGGCACATCGAAGATAAAACGGATAATGAACTCTTTTTTTTCGGCATCGAACTCAAAGGTTTTCAATTCCGGTTGTTCCGGATTTTCCGTATAGAGCATGAAAACGCGCTTATTATCCGCCGATTCCTTGTTGTTGTTCTGTTCGGTGGTGGCATCCACTAATTTGAAATGGATGGTATATCCCTCGGCGACGAAGGTGTAATCCTTGAAATTCTCGCTGGTCTTGATGTAATACTGGTCCTGATTCGCCCAGTAGAGTTTGACCTCTTCGCCTTCATACGGAATGGCATAAACGCCTTCTTTGTACCGGCGCTTGGAGATAAAATCGCCCTCTTCATAATAGCGGTTGAAAAAGCTGTAAAGATGGGAATAAACGTCCGCTTCCAGTCCGGAAAGGTCTCCCCCTTGGGCAAGCAGAGTTTTGAACTCAGCGTATTCCTTAACCATGGGGAGGGTCGGAGGGAGTGCCGCAATGGATGCGCTTCCGCCCAATTGCGTTTCGATCTCCTTGATCCGTGCTTCTACGACAGCCGTATCTGGTGCAAACGATTTCAAAGCCTCCTGTACCTTTTTCGGCAGATCGACCATCAAAAACTTTTCGATCTCTTTTTTCCGGATGTTCATAATCCGGTAAATTCCGAAATCAAGGTCGGATTTATCGAGTTCAAAAATACCCTTCAGGAGGGTGATAAAACGTTCCAGTTGTTCAGTCATCATAACCCCCTACCGGCAAGTTGTGTTTCTGCTATCGGATGCGGATATGCTGCGCCGGTCATCGCCGCCAGCACATTTTCAAGGCGTTTCCGGAAAAGATTCAGACTTGGCATATCAACACGTTCCCAGTCAATCGCATCGATCTCATCTTTTCCTATCAAATCGTAAACATCCCCGGCTGTATTCAACGCTGTTTTCAACAGGGTTTTCAACGCGTTAGGGCTACCGTCATTTCCCGGCATATCCTCAAATCTCTCACAATGATTATATGCCTGCTGCCCGGGCAGATTTTTCTGATAATACCCCATGAGCCATGCTTCACTTTTCGGACGCGGGACCATGGGGACCCCGTATTTATTTCCGGACATTCTAAACCCCGCCTGCATTGCTTTGACAATGCCTTCCCACAAGCGGCGAGGCGCGGCATTTGTTCCATCGCTGTCTTTGAAAAAAACAACTCCGGCGTATTCTTCGTCCGGGAAAATGTTTTTTGAATATTTTCCGAGATATTGAGCGGAGAGGAAAACTTCCTCAAACGGCTTGTATTCCGTACTGCGCCCCATGGTATTGCGCCGATCCTGTTTTTTCAAGGCTTTGAGTTGCTTTTCAGAAACAAGACAATACTCCGGCCTCATACCGCAACTCTTTTGTGCTATGACATCAATTAAAAGTGTCATAGCACCTTTTTTCAAAGTTCCATCCGGGTGCATTGAACCCAAATCGCTGCTGCCTTCACCGGCAAGGAGAAATTTCATTTTACCCCTCCTGTACCGCAAAGATTGCTGCTTAATTTAATCAAATCGGTTTGACTCATGATCTGCCCCGGAGCCATGAACTCCATCTGCTCTGCAATTTGGGGGATTTCAAAGAATTTTACGGCACGGGTGTAACCGACCAAATCTTTGTAAAGCAACACCACTCCTTTTTTCGCTGCTTCATCCGAAAGATAGTTCAACACCAGTGCGCTGTGAGTAGTCACCAGCACCTGTTTGCCATTGAAATTTTGCAACTGGACCAGCAGTTTTTCTATCAGTTCCTGATTGATGCCGTTTTCGATCTCGTCGAACAGCAGGAAATCAGCCACTGAATATCTCTGCGACAATATTGCCAAAATCCGCAGATATCCGTCATTGATATGTGTAGCAGGAACCGAAGATTTTAACGAATTTTCGCGGAGCAGAATATCTTTCCAGCCGAATTTTTTCCGTTTTATCTCATACTTTCCGGTTTGCGGATAGAAGTAACGCTGCAGTCCCTGAAGCAAATCTTCATCTTCGCTCTTTAACTTGCTCAAATAGCCGGAAAGACCTTCTCCCCCGATTCCCAATGTATCACTGGGAAGAGACGCTCGACGAAGGCTGTTTGGAGAAAGCAATTCCAAGGACTTCAATGACTGCAATTCTTTTTTGATTGCCTGAATAACAGGATCCTCAAATTTGAAAGCGGAAAGAACCGATCCCTTATAATCGTAATCGGAAATATCTTTTGGGAATTCCGAAGATGACATACCATCATAAACCAGACGATTTTCTTTCAGCTGCAGATAGGTATTGGGAAAAGAGGTATCCGGTTCGGAATCAATGATTTTTTCTTCCGTGAAGCGCTGCTTGTCAATATTATACCTTCCACTCCAGGAACACTTTCTATTTCCAGCGACAATAAAATCAACTTGAAGAAAAATTGTTCTGGAATTGCTGCCGTTGGTAATCAGTTCCCCTTTTTTCCATCCGCGAAAATCGGTGATGCCGCAGACCAGATGTCCAATGAAATCCAAAACTTGCAAAACGGTAGTTTTCCCGGCTCCATTTAAACCAATCAAACAGGTGAACATTTCCACAGGAAGAGAGAAATCTGCCAAAGACTTGAAATTTTTAACATTTATTCCGGTTATCATAGAACGTTCTCCTGTTATTGTATTTTCCAGTGAATCGTAAAAAGCGGCGTATTGGTGACATTTTGCACTAATTTCCGGCGCAGTTCACCGAGAATCACTTTGCGCTTGGTCTCGGCTTCTTCTTCCACATCATCAATCCGGGAACGCGCCCGGCGTTTCTTCCGCTCCAACGCTGCCACACGTTCCGTTGCGGCAACCTGTTCATCCAGATTGGCTGCGATATCCAGCTCATGCCGGGCAGATCGCAGTTCCTGTTTCACTTGCGTCAATGCCCGCTCCGCCATCGCCACCTGATCGTCCACCCAGCGGTTCAGTTGTTCCTGCCGCTCCTTGAAAAGCTGATTGTTTTCCTCCATGGACTTCTGAAGCGTGGAAGAAGAGAACAGTTCCATATTGCTTTTCAGCATGGCTGCTTCTTTTTCCGAAAGAGTCATTACCTGCCCGTTTGTTCCTGCCAATTTGAAGAATTGATGCAACACCTCTTCCGGAATGTTTTTTCCGTCATCGGTAAAACCGGAGAATAGCAGAAACTCCTCTTTGTCCAAACTGTTCACTGCAAGCTGATTCAAAAGCAGCCAGCCGGATTTGCCTTTCAACGCTTCCAGCACCGAAATCTTTGCCGGATAACCGGAAAGGTCGAACACAACTTCGCGGCAGGGAGTGTCCAGTCCCTTGGCCTGTTCAATACACCACTCGCCGAGCGGAGAGTTCATCCGGTAAACCGTACCGTTTTCTGCGAAAGTCTCTACGGTTCCGATTTTGCCGCGAACATCGCTTTTCGGCTTCCAATAATAAAGTCCTGCAACAGTATCCGCACAAGGCACCTCGGTCAACTGGAATTGTAACGCATTATCATTGAAAACAGCACGTTTTCCAAGCACGAATTGCGTCAAATGCCAGAATTTCAATCCGTATTCTCCGAGAAAATGCAACGCATCGTTATAGTCGATTTTCAGCAGATGATGCACTTCTTCGTCAAAGTTTTCCAAAACCTGTTGCCGGACGCGCTGCATCTTTTCCGAAATATCCGTTTCCAATTCCTGTTGCAGAAGATCGAACCCGCGTTGAATCTCCTCCTCGGTTCGGCACTGGTTATAAAGCTGAAGGATTTTCATCTCCAGTCCGGTGGAATTGTCGATTTTCCCCAGAACATCATCCGATGCACCGAAAATACCGTCGAAAAGTTTGAATTTATGTTCCAGAAGTTCGTAAACCCGCTTATCTGCGGCATTGCGCTCATTCAGAAAGTTTATGACGACCACATCGTATTTCTGTCCATACCGATGGCAGCGGCCAATGCGCTGTTCAATCCGTTGCGGATTCCACGGCAAGTCGTAATTGATGACCAGGGAACAAAACTGAAGGTTGATTCCTTCCGCGCCAGCTTCCGTGGCTATCAGAATTTTCGCCTTGCGTTTAAAGCGGTCAATCAGAGCATGGCGCAACATGATGGATTTGCTCCCCGCAGTATTGACGGCGGCATTCAATTCATTTTCAGCCATATATTCGGCATAGATTTTTTCCGCTTCGGGATCACATTTACCGCCTCCGGAGAAACAGACAACCTCTCCGGCATAGCCACTCTGCTCAAGAAAATTTCGCAGATATTCCATGGAGCGGCGTGACTCCGTAAAAATCACAGCTTTCTTCTCCGCTCCGAGTTCCTGCATTTTCTCCCAACCACGCTGCAAAGCAATCAGCAGATTTTTCGTCTTGGTATCCGTTCCCATTTTGCGGGACCATGCAATAAAATATTCCACCAGTTCGATTTCTTTTTGAAGAACCTTATAATCAATAACGGGATTGTCATGTTGCGGCGGAACATCGTCCTCCGTTTCCGGTAAGTTAAATTCTTCCCCGCCAACCGTGCGGAGTTCATCCAAATACTCTTCAAACTCATCTTCATCCAAAAAATCCGAATTCAGAATGTCTGAAGCCTCACTGCCCCCGTTTTTCTGCAAGGCAAGAAGTCGCTCTTTTATGGCTTCAAGTGTTCCCTGCAACGCCACCGGAGAAGAAGCAAGAAGTTTGCGAACGACGAGAATCATCAAGTGTCTCTGCTGAATTGGGAACGCATAGGTATCTTCACGCTGGAGGTAAGCAGAAACAGCTTCATAAAAACTCTGTTCATCATCCGTTGGATTAAAGGGAATTGTAATCAGCCGACGTGCTGTATATCTGACAAATTCCATGACATCCTTCCGCAGTGTCCGATTGCAGAAATCAGTCAGCCGATGACGCAGTTCGTCCAAATCCCCGTCAACATTGGCATAAAGGCTTTTGAAGGTTGGCAAATCTCCGAACATCTGCTCGTCAATCAGCGTGGAAAGTCCGTAAAGTTCGGAGAGTGAATTCTGCAATGGTGTTGCCGTCAGCAGAATCTTCCGCCGATCTTCCAGCGCCCAACGGATATTCTGTCCAATTTTATTGCTTTGCTGATAGGCATTGCGAAGTTTATGAGCTTCATCAATGACAACCAAATCCCACGGAACCCCCTTGATTTCATTCGCCATTTTGCTGGCATAATGATAAGAGGTAATCACGATCACGCGAGAATGAAACGGCGTACTGTGACCATTCCGAAGTTCCTGTCGGTAGGAACGGGCATCCAGAACAATGGATTCAAGATTAAATTTTTCCTCCAGTTCCACTTGCCACTGTTTCCGCAGTGCAGCGGGACAAACCACCAGAAGATGTCTCTTCCGTTCTGCCCATAGCTGACACAACACCAGTCCGGCTTCTATTGTCTTTCCAAGTCCGACTTCATCAGCAAGCAAAACCCCCTTGGAAAGCGGAGAACGCAAAGCAAACAATGCCGCTTCAACCTGATGCGGATTCAAGTCCACAGAAGCATTAAAAAGAGACTGCCCTAAACGGTCAACACCTTTTCCGCCGGATTTTGTAAGATCATAAGCAAAATATTTAGCATGATACTCAGTCAGCATTGTCACCTCCGGATTCAGAAGTGATTCCAACGATATCTCCTATTTCACAATGAAGCGTCTGGCATATTTTCAGCAGGACAGTCGTGGTAACACTTTCCCCTTTGGTGAGCTTTGCCATTGACGATGAACTGATTCCGGAAAGGTGGCACAATTGGGTCTTCGTTATATCCCGATCTATTAAAATCTTCCATAATTTTTTGTAGCAGTTTTTCATTCTGCGACATCCTTTCCACAATAAAAAAACGATAAAAAAATAATATATATACAAAATAAGTATAATATAACACTCCATACTCTCATTGTAAAGAGAAAATTCGCATTTACAAATTCTAAACCGCCTTTTTTGCATTATTTTCCGCAATTTCCATCAAAAACTCTAATCTGCCAGCAACTTTTTTCTCAAATATCCGTATCTTCTCAAAATTTACCTCCCATTAACAAAATCTTCTATCCACTATCCACTATCCACTAATCCTATAAGACCTATAAATCGATAGATTAAAGTCTGAAGTGCAACACTTGCTTTAAAAAAAGGTCAGGGATGCTAATGTTTCCTTTGACCGAATAAAATATTAATTATTAACAAGGAGTGCACTATGCGACATTATCATCACCTGACTAAAGAAGAAAGATACTTCATAATTCACGAAATTCTAGCGAAAGTTCCGATAAAAATCATTGCAGAACGCCTGGGAGTATCGCGGTCGACGATCTATCGAGAACTGGCAAGGAATAAAGATCCAGATGGTATTTATCGTCATGACCACGCAGACAACCGCAGTATCGTGCAACGGAAAATGTGTCGTAAGCGGACTGTTGTGACCCCTGAATGTCAGCAGGAGATCATTCGACACCTAAAGATGGACTGGAGTCCAGAACAGATTACAGGAAGGTTTCGTCTTGAGGGAAAAGCAGTTCCATCCCATCAGGCGATATACAACTGGATCTGGGCAGATAAAAAGCAAAAAGGAACGGTTTATCAATTGCTTCGGAGAAAACACCACTATCAACATGGACGAAAGACGGCAGCCAATCATCTTCCGAATCGACGAATGATTGATGAGAGACCGGCAATCGTGGATCAGCGTTCTCGTATCGGTGACTGGGAAATCGACACTATCATTTCCGGTAAAGGAGATACAACCGTTCTGATCACCTTGGTGGATCGCAAAAGCCGTTTTCTGATTACAAAAGTATCTCCATCAAAGAAACAAGATGTAATGCAGAAGAAGATATGCCGTATGGTGGAAGAAAATAAGGTCAAAGTACACACGATTACGAGCGACAATGGAACAGAATTTGCTAATCATGAAAAAATAGCAAAAAAGCTGCAGATTGATTTCTTTTTCGCCAGAGCCCATCACCCTTGGGAACGTGGAACAAATGAGAATACAAACGGGCTGTTGCGGCAGTATATCCCCAAAGGAACTTTATTGAAACTGAAACAATCTCAAACAAAAATCATGGAAGGAGTACAAAGAATCAACAATCGACCAAGAAAAGTTTTAGGTTTTCAAACACCAAAAGAAGTTTTTTACAGTTTTTTAGAATGTTGCACTTGAAACTTTAATCTTTCATCCTATAAGTCCTATAGGTCCTATTTTTTCCATCCCGCCCTGAGCAATCACGAATAACATCCGGTATTTTCCACCCTCACTATCCACTATCCACTAATCCACCAATCCAGCCCGTCCGCACAATCACGAATACGTCACGGAATTTTCCACACGTAACCCCAAAGGGGCGGTACGATTATAGCCAGGGGTGGAGCCGCCAAAGGTGGCGCAGCCCCTGGTTTCGGCAACCAAAACCTCTTGAGCCCCAACGGGGCGGCATGAATCACTCACGGGGGAAGCCGCTTTTGCGGCGCATCTCCGTGCATAACGTTTGCATGAGGTCATTCATTCATCCCGCCCGCACAATCACGAACAACATCCGGAATTTTCCATACCCTCCACCTATCCACTATCCACTATCCACTATCCACTAAAAAAGGTATTTTTTACCATTTTCTGACTTTACTTTTTTCATTTCTGCGCTATGTTTATATTGTGAAATGTTTTCGCTATTTTTGAAATATTTCCATATATTTATTTTTAATTATATTAATTGTAAGGAATCTTGTTATGTCTCAAATTAAAATCGGTATCTTTTATGATGGCAACTATTTCTATCACGTGAGTAATTACTACTGTTATTCACATCCCAGACACTCCAGACTCAGTATCTCCGGACTCCACGACTTTATCAAAAAAGCTGTCGCTGAAAAAGAAGGCGTTCGCGAATCCCTTTGCAAAATCGTTGATTGCCATTATTTCCGGGGGCGTCTCCCCGCTTTGGAAGCTCAGGCAAGACAGAAACTCCTCAACGAACGCATTTTTGATGACATCCTTATGCGCGAAGGCGTTGTTACTCACTACCTGCCGATGGGACGCTCTTCCGAAAAGGGCATTGATGTCTCCTTGGCGCTTGAAGTTCTGGAACTGACTATTTTCAAAAAATTCGATGTTGTTGTGCTTATCGCCGGCGATGGCGATTATGTCCCTTTGGTTCGGAAAATTCACGCTTTGGGTACCGAAGTCATGGTCCTCGGATGGGATTTCGAATATACCGAGGAAAACGGAAATGTCAGAAATACCATCTCCAGCGCACGCCTTATGAAAGAAGCCTCATATCCCCTCCGTATGCATGGCATCATCGAAGAAACAAACAAATCTCTCCGGACTCCTTTCAATATCGATTCCCTTTTTGTTCAGTCCGCCAATGGCACATCCAATAATTCCGATGACGAATTTGAAAACGCTGACGATGGCGATACCGATGCCCCCCCCGACGAGGATATCTGCAATAATTTGCCCTTGTCCACTAATGAAAACATCTCTCCCATGAACCAATATGTTCCGCAGGAACAACAAATTGCTCAAAATTCTCTTTCTGACTTTCACACAACAAACCGCTACCGCGGTCATATCGGTTTCCTGAAATATGACAGCGGATACGGGTTCATTACCGACCCGGAACAAAACGGTATCTTTTTCATTTGGCAGGACTTGGTCAACTGCAAATTCAGTTCCCTCGCTAAAAATGATATCGTTGAATATTCCCTCGGTACGAATGAGCGCGGAATCTGCGCAAAAGATATCGTCAGAATTTCCTCCCGGCAAAATGAGGACTCCACCCCGACCGACAATAAAAACTTTAATCCCACCCGATAATTATCACCATTTTCATCAACAGATATTCACTAACCCCGAAAGACTGTAATCATGAACGAATACAAAACCTACGAAAATCCCCTGACTGGTCGCTATGCAAGCAAGGAAATGAGTTATAACTGGTCACCTCAGAAGAAACATTCCACATGGCGGAAACTCTGGATCGCCCTTGCCGAGTCCGAACAGGAATTGGGGCTTGCCATCACCGATGAACAGATTAATGAAATGAAGGCTCATATTGATGATATCGATTTCGAGGCGGCAAAAGCAGAAGAAGCGAAACTCCGCCATGATGTTATGAGTCATATCCATGTCTTCGGCGCTCAGTGTCCCAAGGCAAAACCCATCATTCATCTGGGCGCTACGAGCTGCTTTGTCACAGACAACTCCGAACTCATTCAAATGCGCGATGGCCTGATGATTATCCAATCCAAATTGCTCAAGGTCATCTCGATTCTCGCTGATTTCTGCGATAAATACAAAGATCTTCCTACCCTCGGATTCACTCACTATCAGCCCGCGCAGCTTACTACCGTAGGAAAACGCTTCGGTCTTTATTTACAGGACTTTATGTTCGATTTATCCCGTGTGGAAGCCGAAATCAAGAATATCCCCTTCCGCGGCGTCAAGGGTACTACCGGTACTCAAGCCAGCTTTATGGAACTCTTTGAGGGCGATACCGATAAAGTCCGCCGCCTGGATAAAATCGTCAGCGAAAAAATGGGATTCCATAATCCCGTTCACCTCAGCGGACAGACTTACAGCAGAAAGGTCGATTACTATGTCCTGACCGTCCTTTCCGGTATCGCTCAAAGCGCATATAAAATGGCTGGAGATATACGACTTCTCGCTAACCTGAAAGAAGCGGAAGAACCCTTCGAAAAATCTCAGGTCGGTTCCAGTGCTATGGCTTATAAACGCAATCCCATGCGTTCCGAACGCGTTTGCTCCCTCGCCCGCTACCTGATTAATCTCCCGCTGAACTGCGCTGAAACTCATTGTGTTCAGTGGTTTGAACGTACTTTAGATGACTCCGCAAACCGCAGAATCACCCTCCCGGAGGCCTTCCTCACCGCCGATGTAATTCTTTCTCTTCTGGCAAATATCACCGACGGCATTCAGATTTATCCTAAAGTCATACACTCCCGCATCATGGCGGAACTGCCATTCATGGCTACTGAAAATATCATCATGGAAGCCGTCAAGGCTGGTGGCGACAGACAGGATATCCACGAGGCAATCCGTGTCCATTCTCAGGCCGCTGCTAAAGTCGTTAAAATGGAAGGCGGCAAGAATGACTTGATTGAACGTCTCAAGGGAGACCCAATCTTTGCAAACGTCGCTGGAAAATTAGACGAAATTCTCAAACCTGAATCCTTCACGGGACGCGCCGCTCAACAGGTTTCCGATTATCTGAATGATGTCGTTAGACCTGAACTCCAACGGCTCAATTCGAAAATCGCTGCACAAACCGAAGCTGTCAATGTATGAAAATACTCTTCTTTTCCGACTCCCATGGCTCCGCTAAAGCCATGGGGGAACTCTCCCTCGCGATTCATAACTTCCAGCCTGAACTGATTGTCATGCTCGGAGATGCCCTGTATCATGGTCCCCGTAACGCATTACCGGGAAATTACGACACAAAAAAGACTGCGGATATTCTGAATTTGTACAAAAATAAAATCATGGCAGTCCGCGGGAACTGCGACGCCGAAGTCGATCAGATGATGCTCCAATTCCCGATTATGAACGACTACTCCACCCTCTACGCAGGGCAAACCCGTTTCTTCCTCACGCATGGACATATCTGGAATAAATCCAATCCGCCGCCTATCCCCAAAGGAACGATTCTCGCTCACGGACACACGCATATCCCCACTTTAGATACAACGGGCGATATCATCATTTTCAATCCGGGTTCCATTGCCATTCCTAAAAACGGCAATCCACCCACCTACGGCACATGGGATAATGGTATTTTGGCAGTCCGGAACCTCGCCGATGGCTCTGTTTACAACGGTTTGTCATGGTCTGTCCAATAACATTCACGGAATTTCCGACTTCCGAGGTATCCTGTCAAAAAGACGCACTTGGTAAAAATTACGGTACATCTCTGCAATTAATGCTAAAAAAACGCTTTTTTTCTTAAAATCTGCTTGCATTTTTGATTTTATGGAGTATAGTAAGAGTATTCCGATGAGGAAGAAGTGGCTGGGTAGCTCAGTTGGTAGAGCAAAGGACTGAAAATCCTTGTGTCGGCAGTTCGATTCTGCCCCCCGCCACCATTTTTTTTGCCTTTATTCCGGCGTTATTTGGGCCAAACCAACGTTTTTTTGCACTTATTCCTACCTTGTCCAGGGCAGCCCACCATTTTTTCTC
>CALCCZ010000135.1 GCA_937900075.1 uncultured Lentisphaeria bacterium | reverse complement strand
GGATTACTAAATAGGGGGGATTACACCAAGAAATACGGTACTATAATAATCTATCGCAAAATAGGCATTTTTTATCATATATACCTCGTCTCCGTAAAATGCAGCAGTGAAATTGCTTCTGCCGTCTTGAATGTATATTGATCCTTGAGTTTTTGCGTAAGTAGTCGTTTGATTGTGTCTTCCTCATTAAGAATGCCTCTTAGATAAAGGAGGATTGTCGGAAAAGTCTGGTCATTGGCAACTGGTCCAATAATTATCGCCCAATCATTGGGCAGTGGGTCCCCACTTCTATTCGATGACACAAAATCAAGCCACGCCCTGTCTGCCTTTTCGAATCGCAGGAGCTTAAGCTTATTCAAATCAGCTTCATTGACCTCAAAACAGGAAATGCAAGGTACTCCTTCTCCGCGGAGCGAGGTCGTCCTCTGTGCCCATTTTGCCGCTTGTTCAAAATCACTCGTGGTATAAAAACCCTTCCCGAAATCCAAATCTCTTTGATTCTTCAGCAATTTCGGTTCCTTTACTTCTACGTTACTTCCGTGATATAAGATCATGTTCACTCCTGCACAAACATTTTTTCCAAACAGGATTTTTTGATTTTTTCAGTTCGCTTTTACGGTCCTTTCCATCCAGCGTCAAATACCAAAGTTTATTGTAAGGAACTTTTTTCAAACGTACGTGGATATTTTCTTTCTGCACGTATATACTATGCCCCAGTATCCGTAAAAAACAAGTTAAAAACTCCTTTTTCCCGTTTTTTATTTCTGTTATCACAGATATCCACCCCTTTTTGTGATGTGTATCAATTCACTGACCGATTACGCAGTCACAGTCAAAAACAGAATAAAGAGGAAGCACCGCGACCAATTATGCCGGGTTTTGACCTGACTGCAACAGGGATTCCGGCTCCCCTCCATTTTTTTACAAAATGATGTTAAACCGGAAAAATCAAGCGTTCTTTTTTTCGAGACGGAATTTATTACCGAACGGGACCAGCATACCGCCGAGAGCATTTCCAAGCGACATAAGCAAGACGCAGCATAGAGATTTTGCGCACCACTTACCGGCGACGGAAAAATAATACATTCCTGCGATACTGTGTTCAAATCCGCTCAGGATAAAGACGGATACGCACATAAAGACCATGATTCCGCGCACGAAACCGGGCAGTTCCTGCCTCCGGAATGTTTCCACGGCGATATACATCAGGATACCGCAGAAGAAAGCCAGTATCAGAATACTGCAGGCGCCATCCGCGACTTTCTGTTCGCACATCTGCGCAACACGCGAAGAAAATCCCGAATAGAACCGGGTTCTGCGGATCAGGGTTCCGGTAAGAAGACAGCCGATAAAATTACCAGTCCAAATCGCGAAAAGGGAAAGCAAATACGGGAGAAAAGTTGTCCGGCTTTGTTCTGCGAGATACCCGACGGCTCCGGTGAAAAGTTTGAATTGATAACAGACAATTGTCAGGAGACCGAATGCGAAAAGGAAAGCGCCGAGTTGTGGATTTTTAACGGAGAGGAACACGGTTCCTGCGATTCCGATAAAAATTCCGGCATAAATTCCGCTTAAAAACGTTCTTGCAAAATTTTTCATTTTTATTGTCCGTAATGTCTGCATCATTCAGAACGATTCTTACCATGATAAAAAAGGAAGTCAAGGAAGGAACCGATGATGCAGAACACAAAGGGGTGTTGAGAAAAAACTCAGGCGCGCTCCACAACAATTTCCGGATCGATTTCTTCGCGCAGCAGTCTTTCAATACCGTCTTTCAAGGTCATCTGGGCATGGGGACAGGTTCCGCAAGCGCCGCGAAGTTTCAGGGTAACGGTTTTTCCCTCAATGGAAACGAGTTCCAAATCACCGCCATCGGCTTGCAGATAAGCACGGATTTCTTCGAGTTTTTCTTTAATTTTTTCTTCCATGATATGATTCCTTTCAAAAATGAGTTACAGAATTGAAATAATTTAACACAAAAACGGGAGAATACAAATAAAAAAATCAGTAAGTTGCAACAATTTCAGCCAATGAATCCACAAGTTTTTCCACGCCAGCAGCGTCATTCAGCGGTGAAAACGAAATCCGCAATGCGGAATAAAGCCATTCTTTCGGGATTCTCATCCAGCGTAAAGTCTCAGACGGATGATCCGTTTCCGCATCACAGGCACTGCCCGGAGCAGCTGTTATTCCGTACCGGGACAGGGCTCGTGCAATAATTGCGCCCTGATAGAATATTTTCCCGTTCCCCAGCAGAATATGAGCAATAAAAGGACTTGCGGGTGCCGTATCGGGAAGGGTTCGCCTGTACTGACCGTAAAGTTTTTTCTCCAGCAAAGAAAAAAACAGGTTTTTGAGAGTCAAAGCACGATCATAATTTTCATTCAGAGCGGTCAAACGCTTTTCCAGGACTTCCGACAGGAGAACTGCGAGTGCGGGCGGAAGACGTCCAATCTGATGTTGTTCCAAACGATACGAACGGAAAAACGGGGCGAAATGTCTGCGGTAAATCAAAGCCGCGCCGGAAGGGACACCGATTTTCTGTCCGGAAATTGTCAGAAAATCCGGTTGAACGGCAGCGAAATCAAAATGAACCTTTCCGATACCCTGTACAGCATCGACAAGGAACAGAGAACCGGATCCGGAATGTTCCAAGCCATGGTGGATTTTAGCCAATGGCTGTACGGCACCGGTTTCAGACTGTACAAAATGAACAGCAGTCAAAACCGACTCATTTTCCTGAAAACAATTCTCTTCATGAAATATACCATCAGGCCCGCAAGTCAGTTCCCGGATAGGACAATCTGTAAAAAAACGTTTGACTGCCGCCTTCATGCAGGCATGTTCACCACCGGACAAAATCACTTTTTTCAGTCTATGTGTCTCCGTAGCAGCTGCGAAAGCGGCATTGACAGCATCCGTTCCGGTATGAAGGAACAGCACGCTGTATTCGGTGGCGACATTGCGACAAACGGAGTGCAAAATACGTTTTTCTGCGTCTTCGACGGCGCTGCGTGTCCCGCTGACGGTGGACTCCTGATTTCCGGGCAATGCCAGTGTCAATTTGGAAAAACGTTCCAAAGTTTCCGGGGAACATTCTTCAGCGGCGGCATTGTCAAAATAAAGATTCATTTTGATTTCGTATAATCAATTTGGGAAGCAGCGGGAAGAGTAAACGTATCTGAGGCGAATGCGGGATCGATTTTGAAATCCTCAATAATATAGTCCTCCGAACGTTCATTGCCGATTGTCACGCTCGTTTTGGTAGCTATTTTGATATCATGAATCCACTTGTACTCTTTCGATTCCGCCTTGTACAAACACGATAAGCCGTCGCCTCCTGCAACAATCGTTTCCACCCGTTTCACAAGAAACGTGTCCGGATCAATGTATTTGACGTACGGAGGTATGCTGTCGTCCTCAGCCCGGCAAATCATGCGGTAATAACGTTTTCCGTCTTCATAAATCACACCGAGTTCAACTTTTGCGAATAATGAGAGTTCTGTTTCCTTCGGATTGGAAAAACCGACCATGCGCTTGTAAAGACGTGTCCCTTCCGAGCCGGTGACCTCGCTAAACTGATTATCATGGTCAATATTCCAAACTCTGCCGTCGGTCAGCAGCATGGTTTTGAAAACAGCATTCTCACGGGAAAAAGTCTGACGCACCTGACCGGGCTGCCGGAAACGGATTTCCTGGACCCAGTATTCTTCCACACGGGAACGGCCTTTTTTTTCTTCCGTCCAGGCACTCTGACGCATATAATATCCCTTGCAATTTCTCCAGACGCCCTTGGGGTCGGTGGCTTCCTGCATACGTTCCACTAACTGTGATACGGACAATTCCACGGTCTCATGCGATTCGTCCAAATTCAAAATTTCATCGTAATCTTTCATTTCATTCAGAATCGAATCGCAGGCTGTCTGAAAAAAGCATACAGCGAAAGAAATAAAAACGGCAAAAAACGGGATGGGCAGTTTCATGGACATCCTTTCAAACATTAAAATCGGTTGATGATATATCGGTGGAAGACTGATACCAGTTGGCATGGAAAACTTTTCCGCGCGACTCATTCGTATGCTCAAACATATATCCTCCAAAATAATCCTGCAAACGCTGGATTATATTGGTCGCAATGTTTCCTGACCGGCAGGAATCGTAATAAGCAAGTGCGCCGGACATAGCCGGAACCGGCAAACCGGAACAAATGGCTTTGGCTGTGATTTCACGCCAATCATAATTCGCAGAAGCCAGGGCATCCCGGAACTGCGGACACAACAACAGATTGTCCATATCCGAATGGGAACTGAAAGCGGAAACAATATCTTCCAGCAGAGACGTCCGGATAATACACCCACCCTGCCAAATGGAGGCAATTTTCGCAAGATCCAGATTCCACCCGTACTCAACAGAAGCAGCTTTCAGCAGGGAAAATCCCTGAGCATACACACATAATCTGGAAATATACAGAGCATTCCGCAATTTTGCCAGATAGCGTGTCCGGTCACCACGCTCCGCCCGAACACCCGGTAATCTTGCAAATGCACTCAGGCGTTCCTCTTTCTGATCGGAAATTGATCTGGCGAACATAGCATCCTCTATCGCAGGAACAGCAATTCCGAGTTCGAAAGCAGAATCGCCGATCCATTTTCCGGTATTCCTCCTGCCTCTTCTATTCAGAAGCACCTCCACCAAATATTTCCCGGTTGCGGCTTCCTTGTTTTTCAATATCTGCGCCGCGATTGTCACTAAATAACTGCCGGAATCACTGGAACGGCTCCAACTTTCAAACACATCCCCCATTTCGCGTGGCGACATCATCAGGATTCCGCGCATGAAAGCATATACTTCACCGGTCAATTCAATATCCGCGCACTCGATACCATTGTGTACCATCTTGATAAAATGCCCTGCCCCGCCTTTTCCAAACCAGGCACAGCAAGGCTTTTTCCCGGGACCGACCTTTGCGGATATCTCCAAAAACAGGTTCTCGATCTTCTTCCATCCGTCGAAATCGCCACCCGCCATCAAGGCAGGACCGAACAAGGCGCCTTCCTCACCACCGGAGACCCCCAATCCAATATAATGAACACCGGACGATTTCAATTTTTCATAACGGCGCTCTGTGTCGGAAAAATGACTGTTGGCTCCATCTATCAGCACATCTCCGGGTTCCAGATGTGGCAACAAACGCCCGATCATCTCATCTACAGGGACACCTGCCTTGACAGACAAAAGAACACGGCGGGGACGTTTCAGAAAGCCGAAAAACTCCGGAATGCTCCCGGTGGGATAGATCCGTTTCCCTTTTCCTGAATATTCCATGAATTCGTCTAATTTCTCTTTCGTGCGGTTGTACAAAGCAACCGTATAGCCTTTTGACTCGATGTTCAACGCCAGATTCACACCAATCGATGCCAATCCGACAATACCGATATCCGCCAAATCTTTCATTTCCGGTCTCCCATAATGTCTGTTTTCGTTTCCACTATCGTAAATATAGCACCCATGATGAAAAAATGCAAATGCGTACTCTAAAGACAGAAAAATAAATCCCGGATATCCGCTATGGATTAGGGATGCGAAATGAAAAATGCCATGACATATTCGTAATAGCCAGTGGCGGCGGGGAAATTGACCTTACGCAACACATCGCGCACGGGGATACGCCCCGTGCGTTTGCAAAAGTCTTACTCAGAAAATGCCGCGTTTCCGTCCCGCTTCCTTCTTCCGCAATTCCTGTAAACGCAACTGGGTTTCATCATCTTTCGTGATATTCATGAACCAGAACAGTGCACGGGAAGTACCGGTAATGATTTTGACTTCCGCTTTGGAGCCGATTTTGATATCACATTCTTTGGTATCCAAACGCAGCCACACGGGATATTTAGAGGTATTTTCCAACGGGACATCGCTGATTTTTTCTACAATTCCCCCGAACTTTCCGTACTGGAGCCGATTAAATATCTCGCTGGAAATGTCACCTTCCTGTCCCTCATTGATTTTCCGGATAAAACGCGAATCTACTTCTGCCAGAACCATCAGTTCCCGGCATCCCATTTCCACTGCGGGTTTTCCGCGTTCGGCAAACATCACTTTCTTGCACGGCATTTCCAGAATTGTACCGTCTTCCACTGCGCAAATACGGCAATCGGCGATTTTCCGGTTCAAAATTTCAACCTGAACCTTTTTTTCTTCAATCTTCCGTTCGATCACATGAAGCTGGTTCTGCATTTTTTCCACAAGTTTTGCCGTAGTGCTGTCCGGTGGCAAGGGTGCCTCCCCTTTTTCAGGGATACGGCTGTACAGCAATTTCTTCTGCAGGATATCCAGGCGCACTTTCTTTTCTCCGATTTGCTGTTCAATCACTTTGATTTCGGACTCAGCTTTCCGGATCGCCTGTTCTCCAAGACCCGACTCCACGATACGGGCATTTTCCTCACGGATAGCAAGGTCCAGTTCAGCAAGTCGGGCATCTTTTTCGTAGGTACCGAACTCGCGTTTCGTCAAAACCGGCTTGTACTGAACCAGATTTGCCTGAGCTTGCTCATGCGCCTCGCGGGCAGCCTTCAACTGAGGAACGGCATGCCGGTAATTTTCCGGCAGCGGCTCTAATTTCAATGTTTCGAGTTCATTCTTTTTCACCTGAACCTGAGCATTCAAAATTTTCATTTCCGCCTCAACAATACTGATCTCGTTCTGAATTTCCGCCATATCCAGCTGGACTGCCAAGTCGCTTTTCAAAACTTTGGCTTCCGCTTCCAGAACTGCTATCTCCGCCTTAGTCTGTTCTATTCCGTTGACAAATTCGGTATCGTCAAGAAGTACAATCGCATCCCCGGCTTTCACTTTATCGCCTGTAAGGAATAAAATCTGCTTCACGCGGGCATCAAATGCGGAGGACAGCAGATAATGGTGTTCCGGGACAACTGTTCCCTCACAAATCACCACATCGTCCACGTTTACCACATACAGCAGAATAGCCACCAACGGAATCGTGAACATCGCTATAGCAATCAGTAAAGTAAAAACTCGTATTCTCGAACGTAATCCCGTCTTTAATACCGGCGGGGGCGTCATCGAATGGTGCAGCATCGTCATATTCCAATCCTCCTCATTTCCGTTCCGGTTCGCCGACGGCGAACAAATCGCCTTTGGCATTTCTGTCATTCCGCATCTGCAGACTGTAGAGTTCTCGGTACAAACCGCCCTGCTGCAGCAACTGGGAATGCGAACCTTTTTCGGCAACTTTTCCGTCTTTCAATACCACGATGATATCGGCATTGCGTACCGTGGACAACCGGTGGGCAATAATCAGAGTTGTACGGTTTTCCATCAGTCTGTCCAATGCCTCCTGAACAGCAGCTTCCGCCACCGTATCCAAGGCACTGGTTGCTTCGTCCAAGATCAGCACGGACGGATTTTTCAGAATCGCACGTGCAATCGCCAGACGCTGTTTCTGACCGCCGGACAGGGTCACTCCGTTCTCACCGACTTTAGAACGGTATCCATTCGGCTGTTCCAGAATAAAATCATGCGCATTTGCCATTTTAGCCGCTTCCACGACTTCCTCATGAGTCGCATCCGGGCGTCCATACAGGATATTTTCTTCAATCGTACCACTGAACAAAAACGATTCCTGAAGCACAATACCGACGGTATTTCTCAAGGATTCCATGGAAATGTCGCGGATATCCAGATTATCAATCCGGATCGCACCCTGGGAGACATCAAAAAATCGCATCATCAACGAGGCAATCGTTGATTTTCCACTGCCGGACGGCCCGACTAAAGCAACTTTCCTGCCAGGCTCGACATCCAAAGTAAAATTCCGCAATACCGATTTCGTGGGTTCATAACCGAACGACACTTCGTCAAATTCCAAATGTCCTTTCGGATGTTCCAGCGCACGCGAACCTTCCGATTCTTTCACTTCCGGCACGGCATCCAAAAGTTTTCCGATTCGTTCCACACTCACTAAACCGCTGCTGATGGCATTTGCCATATTGCTCAACTGACTGACAGGGTTGGTCAACATCTGGAAAAACGTGTAATATGCCACCAATTGTCCGACAGTCATTTCCCCGGATCCAACTTCCCCGGACCCGAGCCACAGAATAATAACAAGACCGCTGATGTTGATAATTTCCGCATTGATCCATGAAAAAACACCCCGCATATTGATGGATAAATGGCGGTTGAATGTCGGACGCAGACGCTGCGCAAACTCAAAATTCTCCGCATGTTCCTTGCCAAACGATTTCACCACCTTAATGCCGTTCAAAGTCTCCGACAGATTTGCCGAAACCTCCGACATCATTTCCCGGAAAGTCAGGATATCTTCCCGCATTTTTATCCGGAAATATGTAAAATTCAAGGTCTGTAGCGCCATCAGCAACAAGGGTACAAAAAACATCCGCGGACTCTTGACGAAAAGAGTCACGAGAATACATATTATAGTGAACAGGTAAATCACCAGATTCGCCATAACATTCGATATCATACCATTTATACCATCCACATCTGTCAGAATGTTCGATATCAGTTTACCCGTACGGTATTCCTGATAAAAACGCAGGGAAAGACTTTGCAGATGCTTAAACAGCTTGATACGAATCCCGAACAACAGACGTTCGCCTGTGTAGTAAAACAGATAGTGGCTGATATAGAAAAATATCTCCCGCAATCCGTAGTTCAGTATCACGCCTAAAAGCAGCAGAATCAGCAGTCCGCGATTATCCAGTCCGCGGTCGATAATCATCTGCAGAAACCACGGCAGCGGGATTCCCAAAGCCGCGAATATGAGCAGGGCAACACTGGACAGAAAACACAAACCGAAATACGGACTGATAAATTGGAAAAAGCGTCGCCATCCCATTATTCACCTCCATACCGCAGCATTACGGCTTCCATACACATTTCAAACTCTAAAACAACATCTCGCATTGGATTCTTGTTTGGCATCATTAATCACCTCCATACTTCGGACACACTCCCCGTGTCACTGTTGATTGATTTAGCCTGCGAAGAACTTCTGTGCCATGTTAATTTTTAACATACGCAAAAAGCACTTTTCAAAGCTCCATCGGAACCCTGAAAAATGCTCAATGGTTAATTTACCCCCGTCCATCACAAATGCAACCCCATTTCAGAGAAAAAAAGCACTTTTTTCCACAAATATGCAATCGGTCAGTGACTTTTTTCACATTTCCACACATTCCCCGCCCAGCACAATCACAAATACGTCTTATAATTCCTATGAGATTTATAAGTCCTATAAGTCCTATAAGTCCTATTTTTATTTGATCCGGAAAACTCTGCGTTTACTGGAAAAAAATTTCCCCTAACTTTTCCGTGCTTTTCTCTGTGTTCAGTGCTTTATCATCAAATAAACAGTTTGAGCAAACACGTTGGACATCGGCATTTCAATCTCTCCGGTCTTAACGTGACTGGAGAGATTCTTGTCCGTTACCTCCTGACAGATTGCGACACCAAGGACCAATTACCCCATAAATTTAACTTTTTTCATTATTTTGTTCCATTTTTATTTGACTTTGCACATATTTTGCACTATTTTACAAGTGCAAAATATGAAAGGGCTTTACAATATGAGTACGCAAACAACAACTAATTTCACCATTCGTCTGGATACAAAACTGAAAAGCGATGCGGAAACACTCTTCAATGATTTAGGATTGACGTTATCCTCGGCAGTCAATGTCTTTCTGCGTCAATCGCTTATTGCTAACGGCATTCCGTTTGAAATCAAGCGGAAGGAACCCAATAAGGCCACTTTGGCAGCAATGGAAGAATCAAAAAGCATCGCTAAAAATCCACGAGCCAAGGGATATTCCGATGTTGAGGAAGCATTGCGGGAACTCAAAAAATGAGTTACGTCATTCATTGGACAAAACAATTCAAGAAGGATTACAAACTTGCCTTGAAACGAGGGAAGGACATAACCAAACTTGACGATGTAATCCGCATGCTTTCCGCCGGTATCGAATTGCCGAAACGATATCACAATCACTTCCTCACCGGTGAGTATGAAGGTTTTCAGGAATGCAACATTGAGCCCGACTGGCTGTTGCTTTATATTGTCATTGACGGGCAACTGGTTTTGTCTTTATCCAGAACCGGTTCGCATAGCGATTTGTTCAGAAATTAGTCTCTCGTCTGAAACAGCTTGCCCTCTTCACAGGAGAAGTCGCTGAAGGCAATACATCTCTGTACACAACATTTGATTTCCGATACTTTTTCCAAATGTATTTATTTTCAAAGTGGAATAAAAAATCTGGAAAAATGCGGGATTCTGAGAAAAAAAATTATTTTTCTGATTGAATTTTATTAAAACCCAGTTTATATTATAGTAAAACCCATATAAGGATGCTTGCTATGGAAAAAATCATTGACCTGAAAAAGTTGAATCATGCACTGTCTTTGCTGAATGAACAACTTATTCTTGCTGATGCTCCACAAACAGAGATTGTTGTCTGCGGAGGTTCCGCTTTGATTGCAATGTCACTTGTTCTTAGAACGACACAGGATGTTGACATTGTTGCCCTCATGAAAGCAGGAGTCCTTGCCGACCCGGAACCCCTCCCGGATTATCTTGTCAATGCGGCGGTCAAGGTTGCACAAATCATGAATCTTCCCGGCAACTGGTTGAACAACGGACCTGCTTTCCAATTCAAAATGGGGTTGCCGGAAGGGTTCACAGAAAGGCTTCATTCCGTTGTTATAGGGAAAAAACTGACAATGTATTACATTAGTCGCATTGACCAGATTTTTTTCAAAACATTTGCCTCTGCGGATCGGGGTGGATATCACGTAACGGATTTGAAACATCTCTCACCAACGGAAGATGAACTTGTTTCCGCAGCAAAATGGTGTCTAACACAAGACATATCTCCTGAATTCAGGGAAATTCTAAAAGACATGTTCATCAAACTGGGGTGGCAAAATGTCAGCGCAAGAATATAAACGACAACTTTTCAATGCGGTTCAAACTTTGCTTTGGCGACAATGGACTGCACTCGGGATTCCCGGTCACATTTCCGTTTCTGATTCGGAAATGATTCTTGACCCGGAAGCTCTTCTGATTTTCTCCGCAGGTTTCGCCCGTTATGATCAACGGCTTTATGATTTGATTTTGGACTGGCTGTTAATCCATTCTCAGCAAATCAATATTCAGCGATTAAAAGCTCTATATACAAAATCCGAATGGAAAGATACAGCATCGCTGGGATATATTGCATCGGTCATCGCGGAAACAAACCCGTCCCGCTGGAAGAAACCGGCAGTGGATTACTCCGCAAAAGACATCCCGCATCCCGATACATTATTCCGGGATTCGGATAATGTACCGGAAGAATTTATTCCGAAAAAGGATCCATTCGCGCTCCATTGCGGATTTCTCCGCAACGTTCGGCAGACATCGGAAAAAATCCCTACGGAACTTCCGACAAACACGAGTTCACTTCTGCTCCGTATGCGCGGAATATTTGGAATTTCAGCACGGGTTGAAACGATTCTTGTCCTTCTGACCTTAGGGACTTGCAAGATACAGGAGATTGTTGAATTCAGCGGTTTCTGCTGGAAATCCATTCAAGACGTTCTGGCGGAATTGGCCGCCGGAAATCAGGTCAGTACAGTCAGTGGTGTCTCGAAAGGCAAACAATACTACCTAACCAATCCGGAAAAAATACTGCAGTTCCTGGATATTCATACTCCGGTTTTCGCCGCATGGTCAAATATCTACGACTCCATCGGTCTGCTTTGGCAAACGTGTTCCAATCCGGCACTCGCGGAAGTATCAGATGAGACGTTTCAAAACGAGCTGAAGAACCTGTATTCTGACAAAATCCGGCAAAAACAGATTCATTCACATCATCCACTGCTGAAAAAGACAGGATTGAAACTTTTCGATTTTTCCCAAATCATACAGGATTTGTAACGTTTCAAAACGCCGAAAATACAATAATCCGCAGTGTTAACGCCAAATTCCGCGCTTTAACCTAAAAATCGGATACAGGACTGTGCGAAAAGGGAAAGACGGCACTTGTTACGCGCTCACCTTCCACCCCGCCCAAAAACAAACAAGGCTGCTCTGGGGAACAGCCTTGCTTGATTTCACAAACGATACTGAGCTTTTCAGTTAAAAGATTTTCTGAAATGTATCTTTGAGGTCATTCACGCTTTTCTTGATTTCCTCGCCGCTCTTCTTGATTTCTTCACCGCTCTTCTTCACACTGTCAGAGGTTTCTTTGACACTCGTAGAGACGTCATTCATCGTTGACTGAACTTGCTGAGAAGAACTCTTCAAAGCTTCATTTCCTTGCTTCATTGCATCCTGGGCACCGCTTGCGACATTTTTCAAACCGGCGTTTCCGGCATCGAGCAGCGGCTGGATAGTTTTTGTGCAGATTTCGGAAATAACTTCGGTAACGGTTACACCTTCCTCACCTTCGCCGAGCGGTCCCATTTCGGGCAGAGAAACGGCGACAGGCAAACTGTTGTTGGCGCCAAGGCCCTTGACCACAGCACAAACGCCGACATTCTTATAGATGAGTTTATTAATCTGGATTTTGACTTTCTGTGCTTTCTGGAGTTCTTCAGTTTCTTCCGCCTCACTTTTCTGCGCTTCAGATTCGGCTTTTTCCGGTTCTTTCACCTCAGGTACTTCCGGCTGCTCGACCTGTGCAGGTTCTTCCTTCGATTCGGCTTCAGCCTGCTGTTTTTCCTTTTTTGCCAGATTATCGACATTCTTTTTGATATCCAGGAGGTTAGTGGAAATGATGTTGGATTCAAAATTCACCATAATGTCTTTGAGTCTGATTTCTTCGATTACAATTTTCTCTTTGAGCACGGTAGCGAGATCCACATCGACAGCGATATCCCCTAATTTGACTGCGTAAGGAGAATCATAGCCCTTGGGGTTCGCCACAATAAAATCTTTGACTTCGACGCGTCCTTCAAGCAAAGAGATAGAAACGGACTCGACAGTTACCGGGACACCGACAATAATCGGTGCGACCGTCTGGATGCTGTGTTTTACGACGGAATCAAGGAAAAAAATACCGCCAACGATAAGAACAACAAGGAGAATTACGATAATCAACAGTGTTCTTCTGATAATCTTTTTTGTTTTATCAAACATTACGGAACTCCTGACTTTGAAATTGTAATACCGGAAAAAATAAAACCGGAACGCGTTTCAACGCACGTTCCGGTCAACCGTACAGAAAGGAAAAAAGTCAGCAGGCTTTCTGAACTTTTCCGGAACGGATACAAGCCACACAAACTTTTTTGCGGACAACCTGTCCGTTTTCCACTACACGAACGCTCTGGATATTGGGTTCAAATGTACGGGGAGAAACTTTAACCACGTGCATACCGATACCGCCTTTTTTCTTGGCAAGTCCCTTACGGATGATGCGGGCACCCTGGACTTTTCTTTTGCCGCAAATTTCACAAACGTTACTCATTTTACACCTCCGGACTTCAGTCCGATTTATTAGATTTTTATATTTGTTTAACAAGTGATTGAGCGGGTAATATACCACCGAATTTTCTGTTTTTCAAGCAAACTTCCTAATTTTTTCCGTTTTTTATCCGAAAGTCAGCGAACATCTTCGGATGCGCTGCACGGATGACCGTACATTCCGTTCAGATCCCAATTATCCTTGTCAGTAGCAACGCCTTTCGGAGAAAGCTGATGTTTTCCGACTTCTTCCGCTTTGACTGCTTCGGCGTGACCATCGAAGTAGCCATGCAGGGTATAACCATCGTGACGTCCTTCCATAACATCGGAAGTAATCGTGCGGCCGTTCGGGTCGCGGTCAACCGGAATCGTGTTCTGGTCACGGTGTTCCGCATCGAAATTCGGACGATTGGTCATATCACTGGCAAAACCGACTGATTCCATTTTTTCCTTGCCATTACCCGCTGCGCCCATACCGGCGATGTAACCGGTTGCATCGCCGTTCACTCCGGTAACCTGGGTTTTGAACGGGATGAAATAGGTTTCCATGAAGTTGTTTTCATCATCGCGTTCTCCGCGTTCAGTAACATACGCCCGTACAGAGGGTTTCTTCACAGCCGACATGGGCAGGATGGAAGATTGACGCTGGATGTAGCCCGTAAATTTTCTTGTCATAATATCATAGTCCTCCTCGATAACGGGGACGGTATTGGCGGTACAACCCGAAGCGCTGAAATTACCGAGCATAGAGACAGCGAACGTGGAAAGGACGGGGTATTTTTCTCTGATGGGGAGCCAGACGGGGTCATGGTAAACGTTATGTCCGTACATTGCTTTATCGCACCAGGGTGGCAAGACATTATCGCACATATAACTCCAGAAGTCAGGGGCGACAATGTATGTACCGTCAACCGCGTTTTGTGCGGCTATAGGACTGCTTAACGCCGTAAGTCTGCTGGTATCGAAACGTCTCGAATTATAGGTCCCCTCATTGACTGCAACGGCTTTCCATATAATCATTCTTGCAAACCAGTTGTGCTGATAGGTCTTCGCCGTCAAGTTGCCATCACTGCCCCGTTCCGACACCGTATGATAATAGGGCGTAACACAAGCCTGTTCATCGTTTTCAGCTGCGAAATGCAGATTTGCCTGTGCGATATCCTTGACCTTATTGAGACAGTTCATGCGTTTAGCCATCTGTTTCACGTGCGAAAAATTGGAAAACAAGAAGGAAGCCAGTATGCAGATAATCATGATGACAGTCAGGATTTCCATGAGCGTCATGGGGCGAACGGAAAAAATTTTACAGGTTCTGTTTTTTTTCATGGCGGCACCTTTCCAGTAATGTTACCACTATAATATAATATGACAATAAAAATAGCACGTGTTGGCACTTTTTCAAACGAAAAAACAGCATCCTGGATTTTTTTTGCGAATATTTGCAAAATCTGCCTTGTTTTTCCCTCAATGGGAGGCATATTACTTTAGAACAAACGAATTTTTGAATGAGCGAATCAGGAAAAAACTATGGGCAAGGGCCGAAAATTATTTCTGACAGATTTCTGTCTTACGCCGCGGGAAAAGATACCGACCGGAGCGATTTTGTGTGAACGTGACCGCATTATCGGAATTGGCGGATCCTCGTCGTTTTCACGTTCCGAGGAAGGTCAGGAAGTTCTTGATTTCACGGATTGCTACGCTATGCCGGGTTTCATAGACAGTCATATACACGGAATCGGTCCCTTCAGTGCTGCGGATACGCCTATGGTCCAGGAAACTCTTTCCAAGATGAGTGAACGGCTGGTCAAACACGGGATCACTACGTTCTGTCCGACAATTGTTTCCCGTCCATCCGGACTCATGCTGAAAACCGTAGAGGCCTTAGTTGCTGCAATAAAATCGGGAACCGATGGTGCGGATGTAGCCGGCATTCATCTGGAAGGACCGTTTCTCAATCCCGAAAAACGCGGCTCGCAGGATGCGGACGCAATTATGAAGAAAATAGACTTTGGATTTGCCCGTGAATTACTGCAGGCCGGAGAAAACAGAATAAAACTTTTCACATTTGCGCCGGAGCTGGAGCATTCCGAAAAACTCGTGGAACTGATGCTCGAATACGGTGCGATTCCCACCATGGGACACAGCAACGCCACGGAGGAAGAAACCTTGCGGTGCATAGATGCCGGAGCCTTGCGCTGTACCTATATTTTCAATGGAATGCCGCTGGTGCATCATCGGGAATCGTCTCTTACTATTGTAGCTCTGACCGATGACCGGGTAACCGTGGAAATGATTTGCGACGGTGCCCATATTCATCCGCGTTTTGTGGATATTGTCATGCGGTGCAAACCCAGCAACAAAGTTGTTGGAATCAGCAATTCCGTGGCATCCGCCGAACAAACCATCGCCAAACAGGGAGTTGTAGTAAATGCTGGCGGCGTTATCGCCGGTGCAACCATGTCATTGGAATATTCCTGGCAGCATCTCACTACTTATGCAAATATCAATTCTCTGCTCGCTGCACAATGCTTCACCTGCAATCCCGCAGAAAATTTAGGACTGATCACGCGCGGTCAGCTCATGCCCGGACAACGGGCGGATATAACCTTCTTCGATACAAAAACCAACCGGGTGCGCGCGACAGTTGTCCGCGGTAAAATAGTTTATCAACCGGAATAAAAGAGCGAAAAAAGAATTATGAAACATCATTCGGAATATATTCTTCTGGATTCGGGAAACTGCCGGAAACTGGAACAAGTCGGAAAATACCGTATTATCAGACCTGCATTAAATGCGTTTTGGAAACCTTCCCTGCCGGATAAAGAATGGTCAGCGACAGATGCTGTTTTTACCCGTGAATCCACAGGCGGAGGAGTCTGGGACTGGAAACGGGAGCCGGAAGAAGATTGGGCGATTTCCTGGGGCGGAGTGAATCTGCTCATCAAACCCACCCGGTTTGGACATTTGGGATTTTTTGCGGAACAGGCGGGAAACTGGGCAAGACTCCGGAAATGCTGTGCTGCCATACGCAATGCGAGAACGCTGAATCTATTTGCCTATTCCGGCGGTGCCACAATCGCCATGGCTCAAGGCGGTGCGGAAGTCACTCATTTGGACGCCTCCAAAGGCATTATCGATTGGGCAAAAAGGAATCAGACCTTGAATCCGGAAACCGAAAATAAAATCCGCTGGATTTGCGATGATGCCATGAAATTCGTCTCCAGAGAACAGCGGCGGGGCAGCAAATACAATGGTATTGTCCTGGACCCGCCGAGTTTCGGACGCGGCGCACAGGGACAAGTCTGGAAGATTGAGGACGGTCTGGAGGAAATCTTGTTGAACTGCCGAAAAATTCTGAACCTGGATCAACCATTTTTTATTCTGCTCAGCTGTCATTCCCAGGGATTTTCCGCAAGCAGTCTCGGACGATGTCTAACCGCGGTATTTCCCGAAAGTGAGGACAAGATTACGTCCGGTGAAATGTTGATACCGGAAAACGATATGATTATAAATAATTTTTTTCAGATGTAAAAAATGACGGAACTGGAAAATAAAATTTACGATATTGTGCGAAGTATTCCTCGGGGTCAGGTCATGACTTATGGGCAGGTAGCAGAAAAAGCAGGTGACAAAAATGCTGACCCGGAGAGAAAATCTCCTCCGCAGCAGCAGAAAGAAGCAGCACGCCATGACCGCGAGAAACAGAGCCGACGGCAGCTTGTAGAAGATTATACTGCTGTAATTGTCCGTATCGAAGCCTACGGCACGGTATACCGCCGACAGCAGAAGCGGGTATCCCCAGACATAGACAAGCTCATCCTTCACGTTGTCACCGAGATATGACGGGTGCAGCATGGGATTGAGCTTTACGTGCTCCTTGAAATTGCCCTCGGCTATGGCGATGATCCTGGCAGAAATATCAAACGCAAGACTGTCGAACAAGTAAGCAATGTCAGCGATACTACGCCCAAATGGTTCCATGACGGTGTGGCTGCTGCGATACTCGCTCCGACTGCCGTAAACCAACAGAAGTTCT
>CALCCZ010000134.1 GCA_937900075.1 uncultured Lentisphaeria bacterium | reverse complement strand
TTTGTATGTGTCTCGTGATGTTGACAACATATCCTTATTTATCGACAATTTTCTTCGCACATCCGAGTCCTGATATCTTAGAATACGTTAAAATTTATATTTGGACGAATACAACTTTTTTCTTCGCCTTGTCTATGATATGTCTTTTCCGGTTCTTATTGCAGGGAATCGGTTATGCTTATGTGGCACTTTTTGCATCCGTTGCGGAATTAATCATGCGATCTGTTGGAACGCCATTACTAGCTTATTTTTATGGCTTTACTGGTGCTTGCCTTGCCAATCCACTTGCTTGGATCGGGTCAGATCTTATTCTTATTCCTTTCTATTTTTATGCGATGAATAAATTACATAAAAAATTCAGTAAAAACAACAAACAGAAAAAACTCGAGGTGTTGCAGTGAATCAAATAAGCCAACCTTGGCTTGATTACAAGGAAACATTCCAATTATGCAGTAATCTCTGGCATATTGGCGGAATATCCAACCCCAGTTATCTTCTTGATACTGGAGATGGATTGCTTCTTCTTGATACTGGAGGTCCCTATACGGCGTATCAAATCATTCAACATATCAATGAATTGAAAAAAAATGTTCTTGATGTTCGCTGGATTCTTCATTCCCATGGTCACATTGATCATTTTGGCAGTACCCGTGTAATCAGTGAACTTACTGGAGCAAAGACATATATCGGCGCGGAGGATAAGAACATTGCAAACGGCACGCTGGATCTTTCATGGGCAAAGGAATTGAATACCGTTTATAATGCGCCATTTGAAGCGGATGTACTGCTTCATGATGGTGATATACTTCATTTTGGTAATACAACATTCAAATGTTTGGCTGCTCCCGGTCATACACAAGGAACAATGGCATACTTTTTTAACGTAGAAGACAATGGAACAGAATTACGGGCAGGGATGCATGGCGGCGTAGGCTTTAACTCTATGCAGATGAGTTTTTTAAGAAAATATGGTTTGTCTGCCAATTGCCGGAAACAGTTTCTTCATGGTTTGGAACGGTTAAAAAAAGAACATGTTGATATTTTTGTTGGCAACCATTTGCCTAATAACCATTCTGATGAAAAAATTCAAATGAAGAAACAAAATCCTGACGGAAAAAATCCGTTTATCGATTCCAGTGAATGGCATCGTTTTTTAACCCAGACTGAAATTAATTTTCAGCATTTTCTTGCAAATGACAACTGATTTTCCTGGAGCATTATGATGGATAGAAAAAAATACGCTCAAGCGGCATTGGAAGATACGCTGATTCCTATTCGTCCAGGTTCGGATACAACCCCGTTCTGGAATCGTTGTGCATCACGTTTTATCTATGCACCAGCCTTTCATTTTCAAAAAATAGACAAAGCGGTTCGCTATCATTTTATGGTAACGGATCGCTTTGATAATGTTTTTACATACGATGCTCCGTCACCCTATGCTCCACTAACACCAGTTTGGGCTGATATCGCTGTTGGCAAAGCATCGGTAAAAGTCGATGCTTATGATGCAGCAGGCAAAAATCTCGGAGAATCCGGCCGATTCAATTTTTACAGAAACGCCTGTTATAATGCCAGTTATCCGCCTGCCGTGACCGGATATCTTGATTGCGCAGAAAAAGCGTATCGTTTTCTGTTTAAGATGCCGGCAATTCAGCATTGGGAAACAGGGGTCCCTGATTGGGGATATCAACTGAATTGTTATCCCAGCAAGATTTTATCATCCATTATCACAGGAATGCTTCAGTATGCAGAGATATGTCCTGATGATAGGCAAAACGCTTACCGGATTGCCGAAAAATGTGCATCCTATTTGATAGATGGTGCGGAATCATCCGATGCCCCGCTGGCATATTTTCCTCAAACTTATGAAGGGGAATTTCTTTCCGCGAAACAGAATAAAGGAACGATCATGATGATCTATCCTGCGTATGTCGGGGATGCCATGCTCTCACTTTCAGCGGTAACGGGAAACAAAAAATATCTGGATTATGCAGAACGGATTGGTGAACGATATTGTTCTTTACAACAGAATAATGGGTCATGGCATCTCGTTTGCCGGACTTCAGATGGAAAACCGACGGATGAAAACGTATTCTGTGAGCCAACCCGGATTATGAGCTTTCTTGAAAATTTGTTTAAGAAAACAGGAAACAAGTGTTTTCAAACTGTGGCAGACCGTGCAATTCCCTATATAAGAGAAATGGTAAGGACATTTGATTGGGCGGGACAGTTTGAAGATACTCGTCTTTCCACGACACCATACAGCAATCTTTCAAAACACATGGCATGTGATGTAGTTTTCTATCTTGCAAGCCGTTATCCCAATAATCCGGAGATTATTGAACCTGCACGTGAAGTTTGCCGTTTCGCTGAAGATCAGTTTATTGTCTGGGAACAACCTGGCTGGATTGGAACTTCTGATTCTTATACGGATGATCAACTGCAGAATGATAAATGGGGCTGGTATGATCATTGGCATACTCCATCGGTGTTGGAACAATATCGCTGTTATTGTCCAATTGATGCCTCGGTTGCGAAACTTATTCGCTATTTTCTTTTTATGTATGATTTAACAGGAAATAAGCTGGATCTTGCCAAAGCACGTACGTTAGGTGATTCCATGACGCAGATACAAGAAGCTTCCGGCCGGATTCCGACACCGTTTCGTAAGGCACCGCCATCCCCATGGGGCGATTGGATCAACTGCATGTATGCCAGCGCGTTTGCAATGAAAAAACTTGCAGAATACGATAATATTGAACTTTGAAGCAAGGAAGAATAAAGTATGCATAACGTAAAAGATTTCGGGGCAGTTGGAGATGGTATAACACTCGACACTGCTGCCATTCAGCGTGCTATAGATGCCGGTGGAATAGTTCATTTTCCTGCCGGTACTTATCTTACAGGAACACTCTATCTTAAATCGAATGGAGGTCTTGATCTTGCACCAGATGCAAAGATTCTTGCGAGTTCACGTATTGAAGACTATAATTCTGAAGACTTTTGTCCGCAAAATCGAGCGTCTTGGGACGAAGCTTCAACAGGAGGACATCTTATAGTAGCAGTGGAGCAGGAAAATATTACAATCTCCGGATCTGGTACAATTGATGGTCATTCCGAGGATTTTTTTGATTTTGAAGCTTTTGATATGCGTCCGCATTGGCTTATTCCAGGAAAACGATCTGATTGGTACTACAGACCTGGACAAATGCTTTTTTTCTGTGAATGTGACCGCGTAACAATTCAAAATATCAGGTTGTACCATTCTGCATTCTGGGCTTGCTTCCTTCATGGTTGTACAGATGTGATTATTCATGGGGTTCGTATTGATAATCATGAACATTCGTGGAATACCGATGGTATCGATATTGACTGTTGTTCCCGGGTCACAGTCAGCGACTGTATCATAAAGACGGGTGATGATTGTATTACATTGCGTGGAAACGAGATGCCACTGAAGACAAAACGTGCCTGTGAATACGTTACAGTTACAAATTGCGTTCTATCTTCCACAACTTGCGCGATTCGTGTCGGTGTTGGTAACGGCCTAATCCACAGTTGCCTGTTTTCGAATTTGATTATTCGGAATTCGATACATGGAATCAGTATCAATAATCGTTTTTTTGCCAAAGATTCTCAGGGAAATTTTCGAAAATTCTGTATGGTTCGCAACATTTCTTTTGAAAATATTGATATTGAAGCATATTTCGGTATCAGTCTCGTTACGGATTGGTTTGGTGAGTTCTCTGATCCAGCGGGGTATTTGATTACAGAAAACATTGCTTTCCGAAATCTCCGGATTACAAGCAAACGAACATGCAATATTATTGCTCAGTCTGACCAATGTGTACATTCGATTACATTTTCAGATTGTGTTCTTCGTTTTATCGGTTCCGGAAATGAAAGCGGAATCGATCGCGGTTGTAAAGTTTGGGGGTGGGATAAACCCAATGCTCTGTTCCATCTGCAAAACGTATGCGATGTTGAATTTTATCGTATCTGATTGGAACATGCCGATCCTGCTTGGCAATTCGGTATATTGTCAGAGAACTGTAAAGATATCCATACGTTGGAATGCCGTATGCATTTGCCTGACATGACGAAATAAAGAACTGAACAACAATTGAATATTTGCAGACGCCCTGATTCAGTCAATAGAAAGCCAGTTCAGTATTTTTAATTCTTTGTAGTGAAGCCCAGGAATTGCCTTTTTCAGACGTTCCAAATCATTGCGGAGATAAAATTGATTCAATGGCAAAGTAAATTCATCATGATGGGTAGGAAGCAAATATGAAAAATTAATATTTTTCAGAAGAAGTTCTGGAAAACCTTCCTGCCAGCGGCTGATTCCGCAGATAAGATAATCACATTGGATTCCGTGCATTGTCCGTTCCAGAAGATTTGCAGAACCAATATTCAGAATTGTTTTTTTATCCAATTCAATCAAATAAGCAAATATTTCACCACAAAGCCATCCTCGAGCTTCATTCAATAAAGCCGGGGCGGGTATATGGGCATAACAATCCGTTTCCGGGATAATACCCATGTGACGGGATTCCAATACGGTAACCCTGACTCCGCCAGGAAGATTGAGTTGTTCTCCGCCAGTCAGCTCATGAAGGTTTTGTTCCGGTACCTTCAATGCCCGCATGATATTACAAGCTGTTTTCGACGCATATAGACATGTTCCTGTTTTTCGGATCAGTTCCGGCATATCTGGCAGATGGTCCCAATGAGCATGCGTCATTAAAACAAAATCAGGAGATGATGTCAGGTATTTATCGGTTTCAGACTGAACAAACAGTTTTTTGTTATTGCGGCTGACATAAGGATCAATCATGAAAGTACCGTTCGGATGACGGATTTCAAGCGCATTGATACCATACCATTTTATATCAATCATATCTTACTCCACAGGTTGCGAATTATGTACCGATGATGAGGAAATTTCATTACGTACATTCAGAAGGGCCTGACAATTATCGGTAAGAATGGTATCAATGCCCATCTGGAATGCAGAAAGTGCATCCTGAATTTTATTGCAAAGGGAAAGATTACAGATGATTCCGTGTTTATGTGCATTCTCAATATCTTGCCTTGAAATATTCAGTGGTGTGAATTGTATTTTCTGACATTTTAATTGAATGGCGCATTCCATAAAATCAAAGTGTTTCAGATTGGATGTAATGGACAAACATCGTGGAATGTTAGAAGCAACTTCCAATGCAGTTGACAGTACCTGTTCTGAACCCGTAAAGTAAGCATAATCGACACAATCGTAATCATTCAACATAGAAGTGATTTTTGAGATGAATGAGTGAGATGGAGTTACGTTTTTGTATGAATGAATAAGTAGGTTCATGACCGCATGACGTGAAAAATGTTTCATAACATCTTCAAATGTAGAGATCTTTAATTTCGGAAGAATAGAAAAATCTACTCCAAAATCAAGTTGTTGCAACTCAGAAAGTGTTCTTTCGCTGACAATTCCACTGCCATTGGAAAAATGTTCTAAAAAGCAATCGTTCATGACTACGGGAATACCATCTGCTGTTTCCCAGAGATCCAGAGCGACTTCATCAACACCTAATGCAATGGCTGCTGCAAAGGCAGGAAGTGAATTTTCAGGCAAGCCATAATGGAAGCCACGATGTGCACAAACTCTGGGGTAGGGCATTCGTTTGTTATCCAAGCAGATAAAAGGACCGCAAGGCCTATAGGCCCATGGTGTTCTGCCTTGCTCAATAAACTTATGATTTGCAATCAGAGAACCGCCGAAGCTGTTGCTGCGGAAATACTTTTGTTTGACATCACCGATATCACAGTTGAGGCGACCTGTTTGCTGATGCATATCGGCGAGAATTTTTCCGGATGGCGCTACGACTAAAGAAGTACCTCCCATTTCAGAATTACTACCCATGCTGTAGGAGGCACGGCAGACAAAAGCGTTGGTATGAAATGCCAGCATTTGATTCATAAGACGGAGTTTTTCACAGGTTTCGGCACGTTGCATTGCTGAAACGAGAACAATATCAGGTTCATATCTTGCAATATTTGCAATATATTCATTAAAATAAGCATCGTAGCAGATAACAAATCCGAAACGAATATTATTTATCTCAAGAATTGTTGGATTTCTTGGAATAAGGGCATAGTTGTTTTCAACGTGATGTGTGGCAGGTTCGCTGAGTACTAATTGTTGTTTAAGGTATTCACCAACAAAGT
>CALCCZ010000133.1 GCA_937900075.1 uncultured Lentisphaeria bacterium | reverse complement strand
GCTGAACATGCTGGCATTCGACGTAAACGTACCGTTGTTGTTCACCGCACCGCCGTCGCTTGTCGCGGTATTTCCGCTGAACGTGCTGGCGTTTGCCGTGAACGTGCCATCGACGTCATTGTACACCGCAGCACCGAGGTCTGCGAAGTTCCCGTCGAAAGTGTTGTCGGTTGCCGTGAGGGTACAGCCGTTATACACCGCACCGCCGTCGCTTGTCGCGGTATTTCCGCTGAATGTGCTGGAAATCCCTATGAAAGAGCCTTCGTCATTGTACACTGCACCGCCATCGTTGGACGCAGTATTTCCGCTGAACGTGCTGGCAATCCCTATGAAAGAGCCTTCGTCATTGTACACTGCACCGCCGTTGTTGGACGCAGTATTTCCGCTGAACACGCTGTTATCCGCCGTGAACGCACCACAGTTGTACACCGCAGCACCGGACAGGGCAGATGCCCCGGAAAGGATGATGGAATCCAGGGTAAAATGCCCGTCCGACGTGACAGAGAAAAGGTTTTTCTGCAACTTGGCGTCAATGGTATGTCCGCCGCCGTAGATTTTTCTCACACCGTCAATGGGTATACCGGGATAATCCGCATCCTGTTCCTCGTTGTAGGAAAAGTTCCAGGAAAGAGCCAGTGTTTCCCCGCTCTCGACAACGGACTCTATGCGTTCCTTGAGGGAAGACAGGGATGTGAAGGAAGAAGCGTCGGAAACAGTGAAAATGAGGGAATCGCCTTCTAAGGACAGTTGCACGGCACAGTAGCCGTCCTGTTGAGAGATTATCCTTGTATTCCCGAAGGACAGCGAATCCGACAGTTTTTCACCGTCGCAAACGACGGAAATGGTCTTGCCTGTGGTACCCGTTGCAAGGAGGTATTTCCCGTATGCCTGATTCTTGTTGACATTGACGAAATACTTTGCTCCGCAGTCGGGAGTCAGGATGGTGTCCAAGTCCGTGATGATTTCAGTGCTGTTTTCTGACGGGTAAGAACTCAGGTCGAAGATGATTTCCGTGCCTTCTTCCACGGTGATGGCTATTCCCGAGTGCAGATTGCCGCCCAGAGAGATTTTTCCGCCGAAAGTTGCGCTGCCTTTTGTACTGCTTTCCAACGCAATGTAGATGGTGTCGCTCGCCGTCAGGAACGAACTGTTACGGATGGTAAGGGAACTTGTTACGTCAGAAGAGGAAGGATTCGCCTGAAAGATAGCACCGCCGTATTCTGCTGCCTTATTTCCGCTGAACGTGCAGTTGGTCGCCGTGAAGGTTCCGTAGACATACACTGCTCCGCCTGTTTTTACTGCCGTATTTCCGCTGAACGTGCAGTTGGTCGCCGTGGAAGTCTGCTCTACTTCCACCGCACCGCCGCTACCGTCCACTGTATTTCCGCTGAACGTACAGGCGTCTGCCATGAACGTGTTGGTACTGTATACCGCACCACCGGTGCTGTATGCGTAATTTCCGCTGAATGTACAGCTTGTTGCCGTGAAAATGCCCGACCGGCAGTACACCGCACCGCCGAAGAAATGAGCCGAATTCTCGTTGAATATACAGTTGGTCGCCGTGAATATGCCACTATCGTTGTTCACCGCGCCACCATTGTAGCCTGACGCGTTGTTTTTGTAGAATATACAGTTGGTCGCCGTGAAAGTGCCATTTTGGTTGTTCACCGCACCACCATCCTGTTCATTTGCACGGTTTTCGCTGAACGTGCAGGTGTTAGCCGTGAATATGCCGTTGTTGTACACCGCACCGCCGTATTTCGCTGCCTTATTTCCGCTGAACGTGCTGTTAGTCGCAGTGAAAGTGCCAGATTCATTATCCACAGCGCCGCCATCGCTTGCTGCCGTATTTCCGCTGAACGTGCAGTTAGTCGCAGTGAACGTATTATAGTTGCACACCGCACCACCGTACTTTATCGCCGTATTTCCGCTGAACATGCTGGAACTCACTGTGAACGTGCTAGAGTTGATTACCGCACCGCCGTTTTCCGTAGTATTTCCGCTGAATGTACAAGATGTCGCCGTGAACGTGCCGGAGAAATTTTCCACCGCACCACCGTACTTTATCGCCGTATTTCCGCTGAATGTACAAGATGTCGCCGTGAACGTGCCTTCATTACGCACCGCACCACCGTCATAATTTGCAGAATTTCCGCTGAACGTGCTGGCGTTTGCGGTGAACGTGCCGGAATTGTACACCGCACCACCGTAGGCTTTTGCAGTATTTCCACTGAACGTGCTGGCGTTTGCGGTGAACGCGCCGTTATTGTGCACCGCGCCACCCACTGATGCGCAGTTATCGCTGAACGTGCTGGTGTTCGCCATGACCGTGCCTTGATTGTACACCGCACCGCCGTCGCCATCATAAGCGAGTGCAGAAAAAGTCGTATCCGTAAACGTTTGAGAAGAACCGGACGGAATTTCTTGTCGTGTCGTCATAATCATTCCCAGGGATTGACTGAAAGTTCCGGGCAGAACAGAAGCGTTTTCTATCGTTCCGGAAAGGTATTCCAGAATATTATTGCCGCCGAAGCCTGTGCTATCTACGGAGGCAGCAGTATCCGCACCTGTCAGTTCGGCAATGGTATTCACCAGGGTCTTTCCTTCATCGGAGGCGGCGATATTGCAGCCGTAAAGCAGGATATCGCCGTCATTGGTAAGATATTTACCGAGATCGATCCAGTCTCCGGAACAGAGATTGTTCGCGGAAACCGTTGTCTCGTTCAGTGTGAACGCAGCGTCACTGCCGTGAGTAATGAAATGGAACGCGGACCATTCGGTGCCGGAAATTTCCAGATACTCCAGAAGCGGGGCAAAACCGTTTCCGTCGGACAGAATGATATACGATTGATTTTCTTTCAAATTGTTCAGGATGCTTTCGGTATCCCCGATATTTCCATCGATAACAATGAGTTCTTTTTGGCGTTTTACAAGTGAAGAAGACATTTTCCGAAGCTCCTTTCTTATGGATTCATTGTGCGAATACAGTTGGCGAATAAGATAGTAATATAGCATCCGGAAGAATATTTTTCAATATAAAAGCAAAAAATATGACAGCAGTAACCGCAAAAAGGAAATCGGTCAGTGCAGTGGTTAGTGAGGATGAAAAATGCCGGAGTTTCCCCGCGCTGATAAAAATAAGACTTATAGGTCCTATAGGACTTATTGGTTTTGTAGAACTTATGAGACGTATTCGTGATTGTGCGAACGGGGTCGGGATTAATGATTAGGGGTCAGTGAGGATGAAAAAATCCGGGTGTTTGCGCGATTATTCGAGGCAGGATGGAATGCGGTATGAAAAATGCCGGAGTTTCCCTCTTCGAAAAAAAGCATTTTTTTTCAATGTTGGGCTTGAAAAAATCAAAATTCATGATATGTTACTATAACGAAAAATTCGAGCCAGCATAGCTCAGTCGGTAGAGCTACTGATTTGTAATCAGTAGGTCGCGGGTTCAAGTCCTGCTGCTGGCTCCATTTTTTTTACCGTCTCCCTCCCCCCTTAAGCAAAAGCGACTTATGTTTTTCTCACGGGTTTGCCACATTTCCGGTTGAAATCAATACTTTTGGGAAATAAAAAACCCCGGGTTTTACACCGGGGTCAATCAACGAATAATAAATAATCTGCTTAGAGATTACTTCTGGGCATTCTCGTTCTTCTGAAGAACGCCAGCTTCCAGCAACTTGTCAATCAGTTTCTGCATGGAATCGAAAGCACTCAGGAAGCCCTGGGGAGGCATGATGATACGAACGCTGGGTTCGGCTACGGGAGCTTTGCCTTCTTCGGTCGGCTGAAGCGTAACAAAATCAAAACGGACCATTGCGCCTGCAAAATGGATCTGTCCAATACCGTCTGCGAAAATTTCTTTCTTGTCTGCCATGATAATAACCTTTACTTTCTTTTGTTGCTTTATATCGTGCCGGATAAAACATTCTTCTTTCTGTTATCATTTTTTCTGTTTTCCGGCAAATTCTTCCGTTGAGAGAAAACTGCGTACAGAAAATGTACGTATCAAAAAATAGAATACCGCACTGGGAAACGCAAAAGCGCTGTCATGCGGAATGGAACGTTCTCACAGGATAAGTGCAGCGCACTTCCGGAGAATGTTACCGAAGGAGAAACGGCGTATAGAAGGAACTGCATGGCGGTGGAAGTGGAGACGGTGTTCAATAAGTCTCCCCGTCACGCAGGGTCCGGAAGAAATCGTAAAAGAAAGGGAGGCAGCAAAAGTACTGTCTATGAAGTAATATTTAGCCGTACTGGAAGCAAAAGTGAAAAAAGGTCCAACGTGAATTTGTGTGGACGCAACAGAAGGAACTGCGGCGTTCCAGTATTCATCGGGTACGAAAGAATGAAAATGACTGACAACGACGTCAGATACCGCACCAAGACGAAAGGAGACACATCCACTTTCCTCTATCGTGCAAGAGAAACTCGTTTTCGCGTTAACTGTCATTTCGTTTTCTTTCACATGTTTTAACTTTTTGCTTTACTCCGTCGGCATCATGCCGCCTTGCAATTCTAACTATATCTCACACAATTTCATTTGTCAAGCGTTTTTTTTGTTTTTTTTCATTTTTTTTGCAAAAAAGTGTTTTTTTTCTCTTGTCAAAGTAAACGCATGGAGTAAAAAAGCTTCAGAAATCAAACATCGCCTGTTCAGGTTTACCGGCAGGTTCATCAAACAAATCCGGGATTTCTGACGGTACAACCGTTTCCGGAGTATTATCCTTCACTTCATGCACGGCATCCGATTCCATAAAATCTTTCTTCGGAGACTCCGTTTTATCTTTCAATGCGGCAAGCCAACTGTCAAGTTGCTGGATTTCAATACCGCTTTTTCTGGCTTTCTGCAATTTTGATGAATTTTCCGCAGGATCCATGCAAACGAGAAGTGTCAGTGAGGAATTGACGCTGTCCACCGGTTCGTATCCGGCTTTTCGGGCGATATCCTCATAGTAGGAGCGTTTTTCCGGCATTTTTCCGGTAAAACAGATAGTCGGAAGTTCTCCAACGCCCGCACCATGCGTTTCCGTTACGGTAACACAAGAGAGCAATTCATCCAGAACCGTTGACTGTTCAAGCAATTCCCGGCACAATGCGCCCGCGCGGACAGGTCCGATACCGTCAATTGCAGCCAGTTCCTCTACTTTTTTCGTTCGCAATTCGCTGAATGTATGATGTTTCATAATCATTTTCGCCATATTCGGCCCGATTCCGCGGATATTCAAAGAAGAAAGCAGCTGCCAGTCAGGCACGATTTTGGCATTTTGAATTTCCCGGAAAAGATTTTCTGAAGACACATCGGCAAATCCGTCAAGGGAACGGATTTGAGTCTTGGTCAAACGGAAAATATCACTGAGACTGCGGACATTCAAGCATTGCATCATTTTGCGGATATTCGGTTCACCGAGCCGTTCAATATTGATATTTCTAACGGCTGCCGCAAGATTTTTCAATCTTGTTTCAAAGCAATCCGGATTGGGACAGCGTAATTCCGGTAAATCCCGCACGAGGGGAGTACCGCAGCACGGACAATGGGTAATGACACAGGGCTTTCTCTCCTGGCCCGGTTCGGAAGAAACGATATACGGAATCACATCTCCGGCACGTTCCACCGTAACGGTATCGCCTATTTGCAGGTCACGATCCAAAACGTTCTGTAAATTATGAAGGCTGGCTCGTTTGATTGTAGTTCCGCTGATTTCCACAGGTTCAATTTCCGCCACCGGGGTCAGACAATTCTTTCCAAAACTCCATTCCACATTCAACAATTTGGTGTTGCAGCGGATCCCGCTGAATTTGAAAGCGATTTGACCGCGCGGGTGATGTGCCGTATTACCGAGAGACGCAGAATAGGCGTCATCCGCCAGTTTGATTACAATACCATCCATAGGATACGGCAGGGTCTCGATCTGCTCAACTAAGTACGGCCAGTCGTTTTCCAGCGCGGAAAAAGTCGTTTTTACCGAATGTAGCCGATAATCCACCAAAGTCAGCTTGGCATGCTGCCGGAGCATGTCCTGAATATCCTTCAGTCCCATGATTCCGGCCACGGCATTCCGTGAATTTTTATAAATGTGTCCGTTGCGGTTCCGTATCGTCCGATACAAGGTCTTGAAATCATCGTCGCGTATCACGATCTCGCCACGTACCCTACCCCCGAAATTCTTCAACGGGAAAACGCCGTCAGGATGTTCGAGTTCGATCAGAGGCGCCTTGTCTGTGATATTTTCCCCTTCGGAACCATCCCCTCTGGTTGCCAGAATTCCGAGATCCCATAATGCGGAAATACCATCATATTTCGGCTGAACAAGCAAGGACTCCTGAGGAGAACGGATATTCTTTTTCGCCCAGCTCAGGACTTCAGACAAAGAGTATGCTTTATCCAGTGACAACATGGGATCTTTGTGTACGACTTTGCCACTTCCGGAAACAACCGGAGCCGAAACCAATGCCAGTATCGGATGGGTCGGATCCTTGGCTGTCAGGGCCCGAACGATGAAATCATATTCGTCATCGCTGATTTCAGGTTCACCCTCCGCCCAGTATTTCCGGTTGTGATACTCGATAAGTCCGGACAATTCCTCCACGGACAAGGAAGCATAATCCCGCATATTCATTTTTTTGTCTTTTTCTCTCTGTATGATTTCAGATAGTCCGCCACTGCATAATAAGCCAGTTTCGGACGGCGATACGCATCCACCAAACCCGCCAGATTGTATCCTAAAGGCTTCCCGCGAATTTGTCCCCGGATATACGAACGGGAATCGCAGAACTGCCATAATGCAAAACCGCTGATACGTTTGTTTTCGCAAATAGCACGGACACTCTCCTTCATGAAATCAGCTTGAAATTCCTCAGTCCACTGCGCCAGATTCCGGTCATGTTCCCCATACAGTCCGCATGCACCCATTTCAGAGATCAGAATCGGTTTATTTCCGAATTCCGGCTTGGAATAAAAAGCGGCAATCTCTTTCAGATGCGGCTCTATTCTTTTACTCGCCAGCGTAACAGAATCGGTAATGTCCTGGAACCATCCCGGATAACAATTCATGGAAATCACATCCGCTTCATCCAGGCAGACATCATAAATATTGCGGCAGCTGGCATAGGAACGCAGACGGGTCGGATCTTCTTTCTTCATATCTTCCAGCAGCAGTTTGTAAACAGGTTTGGATTTTTCCACATGAGAAGCACACTCATTCAGCATTGCCCAGATAATAACACTGGGATGATTGATGCCTTCCCGTATCATAAGACGATTTTCTTCCAGGAATCCTGAAGCAGTGTCCATAGTAACATCGTTTTCATTCAACCCCCAGCCAAGCGACTCCACCCATACCAGCATACCGTTCTCATCGCACAAATCCAGCCATTCTTCAGACTGAGTGTAATGAACGCAACGTATAAAATTCATACCGGCATTTTTGAACATCCGGATATCGTCCATCATTTGCTGCAGTGACTGCACCGGACCAAACTGAGGAGAGGTCTCATGACGGTTCGCCCCCGCCAGATACACTTTCTTCCCATTCAGCCAAATGGCATTATCATGCGCTTCCACAATACGCATTCCAAACCGTTCGACTATCGTATCGCCGTTCTCCGCAATCACGGTCAGAGTATGCATATTCGGTGATTCCGGTTCCCAGATTTTGCAATGCGGTACTTTTATATCCAGTTCAGCAACATTTCCGTGTATCGGAACACTGCACCCGCGCCTGTCCTTCAAGTCACATTTGCAGCGGTCAAAAGCAAAACGGAAACATGCTTCTTCCGGGATTTTTCCGCCCAACAAAATACGTACATGAACCAGGTGTTTTTTCAAATTCTTCGGCAATACTTGAACCCGATCCAACCACCAGTCACCCGGCAGCGGAATCAGTTCAACAGAACGGTAGATACCGCCGAAAGCGTAAAAATCGTATCCGTCCCGGAAAAACTGGTATTCCTGAGCTTCAAAACGATTGTCCACGGCTATGACAAGTTCATGCTCCCCGTCAAATGGTTCATCGCCGCTCAACTCAAAATCGGCAGTCACAGGCGAATATGCCATCCCGGATGCTCCAATCTCGCGACCATCCCAGAAAATGCGGCAGGCCAATCCCATCCCGCCGATTTTCAGACGGAATTTATGTTCACCCGGCTCCACGTGAACAAATCTGCGATAGACACCGATACCCCGAAGGCAATACCGGTCTATCCCCATGTCAAAAACTCCGGGTACAGCAACCTTCTCATCGTAAGAAATCCCTGCCGGCGAAAAACTGGAAAGCGGCACGCTGTCTCCCGACCAGGCAAAATCCCAGACGCCGTCTAAACAAACAACATGTCTATTCGGAAAACGAAACTCATTCTTCATAAAAAACTCCTTGAAATTCGTATTTGATTCCCGTATGCTGAAAACAAATATATCTGCTGAATTCTGCTTTTTCAAGCCTCTGCATGAAAAAGAAAACCAAAAAGCTCTCACGCTCTGATCTGTCAGCGGATAGTCTGTTGTCAGGAAGTCTCTTGCAGATGCAGAGACTCAAATTGAAACAGCGGTCCGCCTGAATGATTAGCGGTCAGAACACTATCCCGCCTCATATAATTGCGAAAATGCTTTACAGACTCTATAAATCCTATAGAATTCTATAGAGGTCCTACGGGTTCTGTTTTTATTTGCGCCGGAAAACTCCGGCATTTCCCATACCCCTCCCTACTATCCACTATCCTATTGGTGTTCATTCGTGTTCATTCGTGGTTCAAAAAAACGCCCTGCACAATCACGAATAACATCCGGCATTTCACACTCCCCTATCCACTATCCCCTATCCACTACTTCCGTTTCGTCGCATTCAAGGCACGAATCAGGTCAACGGCATGCCGGACGGCACTGTCTTCTTTCAGAAAATCCACCTTGCCAATCTTCCCGAAAGGAAGTTGTGGATACGGAATAAATTCATCAATCGGGTCCCGGGGATATGGGGATATATCCCATTCAGGATCAGCAATTTGCGGAACAGCCCAATCTATACCGCAACAGGAAACAGTCTTGAAGGGAAAAATTCTGCCACTCCCGGACTGTCCGATAATACAGCCGAATTTCGTTTGTGCAAGCAGAAGCGCCAGCAATTCCGGGGCACCACTGGTTTTTCCGCCGATGATTACAACAATCGGAACAGAACAAAAATACCGAATCGGACCCGTTTCCGCATCGGAATTGAAAAAATTCCGGAACCGGTTCACTAAAGCATAATCTCCGCTTGACGCATCACGCAAATCCAGAATCAGACCGATTGGCTTGTTTGCAATATTGGCGGCAGTTATCAGATCTTCTTGCATTTGGCGAAGTTGCCCATTATCAAGAGCACTCAACCGAAGATACAATACGGAATTGTCCGCAATCAGTTTCCCTTTCCGGACGTCCACCGCTGCAGGTGAGGAAACCGATAAAGGCATTTTTTCCGCTGAATAAACACCGGAATCCATGGCATACAGAATTTTTTCAAGGAGTTCTTTCCGGGGCAGTGAATGAATGCGCCGGTAAACCTCAGGAGACTCTTTCTTAAGCATTTCCAGCAAATCTGAAATATCCTCTGCCAAATCATGGGGACGCTCCGCATCCACATCCAGACAGATCTCTGCTTGCTTTTCAATCATAAAAGACGGTTCTTCACTCACAGAAGACGGTTCTTCACTCACGGCAATATCCGGAGTTTTATCCTCCGCGCGGGATTCAACTCCGGGTAAGAACGGCAAAACAGCAATACAGCAGATCAGAATCAGATTTCTTTTCATTGTTTCAATGTATTTCCTTTTCCATCAACATGTAAATGTTCTTCCGGTACGCTGACCTTCGGGAATGCGTTTTCAGCACCGTCTGCCAGCTTGATTTTTGCTGAATGAACCGTATTGGAACCTGCATCTACGATTTTCTTCAGGTCAATATTCCTGGATGCACGGGCAATTTCGTTCTGCCAGTCTATATCATCACTGCGGGTCATAAATGCAAGTTCTCCCACTCTGGCAGGGGCATACGGCAGCACAGG
>CALCCZ010000132.1 GCA_937900075.1 uncultured Lentisphaeria bacterium | reverse complement strand
CAGAGCTCCTACGAATGGTGGCAGAATCATCGGGGCCATCATCAGAATCGGGCATAAAGATTTTCCCGGGAACTCAAAATTGTTATAGAGGACAGCCAAGGGGAGGGAAATCAGGAAGATAAAGAACGTAGTGATAACACTGATGGCGAAGGAATTGAGAAGACCTTCCTGATAGATGCGATTTTTAATTACTTCGATGAGGACGCCAGGATTCATTCCTTGATAGAGGACAATGAAAAGAGGAAGGAAGAAGAACAATGTGAAGAAGATTGTTAGAAAGACAATGCAAAGGACAGTTGGAATTTTATTTTTCATTTTGAACCGCCTTTAGCCAATGAGGTTGCTTTACGATACTGCTTTATGGAGAACTCGGTCCATCCCCGCATAATAGCAGCTTTTTCTGTTGGGGAAGCGTGATTTATTTTGTCATTAATGTCTGCCAGTTGGTTAAAGGAGAATGGCAGTTTAGCGATACACTCCAGTGCGTCCGGATTTGCTTCATCGCCACCGTTTTCGAGAATAGCTTGTCTTGCGTTATGTAAATCATCCAGGGGATCCAAAGCGATTCGTTTAATTAATTGTTGAAGAAGCGAATAATATTTTGAGACACGTGTTGAATGCTTCTGGTGAACATCTGCAAGAGCGAACGGATTATAATCCGGAAAGCATCGTTCATTTCGAGGTGTATTTTTCAATACGGCTTCATTAGCAGGACAGCGGAGTAACGGAAATTTATGAGGTCCGCCGGGTATTCCCGCTTTTTTACACCAGATTTGCATTCCCTCTGGAGAAATTAAAAAGTCCAGAAACATTTCTGCAATTTGTTTATTGGGTGCGCCGCGGAGTAGTTGAGCAGGGTCAGCGGAGATAATGGAAGCATTTGCCGGCATTACATAGAGCAGAGTGGGTTTCCCAACGTATTTTTGAGACCATTCCGTTTCCGTGAAACTGTAGAAATCAATGCTCATGCCAGCCATGATGGTACCATTTGAAACATCGTGAACCAATTTTGAAGCACTATCTGTGATGTAGATGGAGTTTGCTGCAATCAGTTTAATGAGTCGGAATCCCTCCTGAAAACCGGTATTCGGGTCGTCAGGATAGCGATCCATTGCATGCTGCAGAATTATTTCATAACATTGCATAATGGAGCCAGATTTTGTGGGATCACCGATTTCGATTTTCTGAAAGAAATGTGGTTTTGCCAAATCATCCCAGGATTCAGGCGGTTGGACATTTGCGTCCTTGCAGCGATCCGGATTGTAAGCAATGCCGAAGGAACAAACGCAGCATCCGTAGAACAGTCCCTGAGGATTGTAGATTTGTTCACTGGAGATATTTTGTGGAATATCCCTGAAATACTCCGGGTGTCGTTTTTGTACGCCACCATCAACTGCGAATCCGGCATCTGCTATTTGTGACAAAGTAAACGTACCTCCACCAAAAACGATATCAATGCCGATGCTGACATTGGAGTTAAGAAATTCTTTTCTTGCCTGTGTGGTTGCGTTTTTTAAGCGGAATGAGACTTCTGTTTCCTTGTCCCATTTATGACCTGATTTTGTCCAAAAGTTTCGAAATTCTGCGGTGTACGAACTTGTAATATAGCGGGCAATATCGCTACTGCCACCGATATCTCTCCAATCAATTTTTACATCTCTTCCTGTAGTTTTTCTGTAATGATTCCGGAAAGCGTACTCAAATTCATATTTGATAGGGGAGGGATGAGGCGAAATAACGACAATTGTGTCGGTTTCCGTATTCGATGGTTGGAAAATAGCCGATTCTTTCTGTCTCAACAGAACGGGAAGAAGGATGAGTATGGCAGGTGCCAGAAAAGCAAAGACAACTTTCTTCCACATAGATTATTTCTCCAGGACTGAAATTTTTTCCGGTCGGATGGAAATTGAGAGAGAAGAAGATTCCAGGCGGTCTGTGGTTTAAATAAAGGGAAAGGAAATGATATGATATGTGCTTTCTCCCAAAAACGATGAGAACTGAATTTTACCATGCAGATAATTTTGAGAATTTTGCACTGGTTCACAAACCACGGACTCCGGGCGGAAAGCTAAAATATAATTTTTATCGGGAGTAGTGGTAGAAGGACACGGAGCGACAATATTTCCCACATTTGTTTCATATACGGCAAAACCGTTTTCGGCTGTATTCAGAAAACGTGCGTCCAAAAAATTGATATCCCCGAGGAAAGCGGCAGCGAATCGGTTTGCTGGATGCTGATAGACTTGTACGGGAGGACCGAATTGGCTAACTGCTCCGTTTTCGAGTATAGCTATCTGGTCGGCCATAGAGAGGGCCTCTTTTCGATCATGAGTTACGTAAAGAGCTGTAATATTTCTTTCTTTGCAGATGCGTCGTATTTCGAATCGCATTTTATCGCGGAGTTTTGCATCCAGATTGGAAAGTGGCTCATCAAGCAGAAGCAAGTCGGGATTCATAGCTAATGCGCGGGCGAGGGCAATACGCTGCTGTTCTCCGCCGGATAATGATGGAACGGAACGATGGATGAACTGAGACATTTGAACTGTTTCAAGAATTTCCTCAATACGTTTTTTGATGTCACTGCTTTTCAGTTTGAGGTTTTTCAAACCAAAAGCAATGTTGTCATAGACATCCATGTGCGGCCAAAGGGCGTAATTTTGGAAAACCATTGGCATATTGCGTTTTTCCGGGGGTAAATTGAGGATGTCTTTACCGTCTTTCAGAATACTGCCGGAATCTGGTTCCAGCAGACCGGAAAGAATCCGTAACAGAGTTGATTTTCCGCACCCGGATGGACCGAGCAGAAAGGTCATATCACCATCATGAATCGTCAAATTGAAATTGTTAAGAACTTTACGTTCGGAACGATCATAACTTTTTGTAAGTTTGGATACTACAAATTCAGCCATTTTAACAATTACCTGTTTCTTCTGTGATGATAGGTGGTTTGATAATACCGAAAGCTGCTGTTACGAAATCGTTGTCAGCAGTTTGTTGTTGCCAGGCAGGATGCCATGCCGAGCAGCAAGCGTATTTTTGTTGTGTAATGCGTCTGTGGGGACCGAAAAACTTCTGTGCAGTGTTCCTTAAAATAATCGTAACGACATTTTTTCCCGGCTTTGCATTCTTGAGATAGATTTCCTGAAATGAACCATAAATGATGCCCAATTTTTCACCGTTGAGAGTCACATTTGCCGCATAGTTGATACCGTCAAAGCGTAAAAAGGTACATGGTGCATCCTCTTCAAGATCAACTTTGCCGTGTCGGTATCGAACAGGTCAAAATTGAGTTCATATTTTACTGCACCATGATAGAATGGCAGGCCCTGTTTTGTCAGATCCCCGAAGGTCAGTTTTGTATTTGGAACGATTTTTGCTTTGTCACCGTTCAAAGCAACAGAGAAATCGCCTTCTATGTACATAAATTCAAGGCGGTTTGCTTTTCCTTTTACAGTCAGGATATTTCTGCCCGGGGTTAAGAGCCAACCATCGGTTCCGCGGAGTGCTTGTGTCGCAGGATGTTCAAGACGATATTCCGTTGCATGAATGCCGTTCCAGGCAGATTCTTCCACATTGCTTGTTTCGCAATAGAATTGAATCGGTGTTCCTGCGAGGTTTGCATCGCAATCCAATTCGGTGGTAAAGAAGGATCCAGGTTTCAGTTCACTGTATTCGGATTTATCCATGAGAAAAGTCAAACCATTCGGATCAACGGCATGGTCAATGGCTAATGTGTTGTTGCGCAGGCGGGTGATGTTCCAGTTTGTTGTGGCAAGGAGCGGTTTTCGCGGATTTGTGTTGTAAAAGGTTTTTGATAATTCAATTTGATTTGTATCTTCCATTGTTCCTGCGGGGAGTAAATGACACTGTTTGAGAGGTGGCAGGCAGAAATGGGAAGGACATTTTCCGGAATTGGCTACGATGCAACCGGTATGCGGGTCATAAAAATCCAGCGATTCATTGTTCAGAAGTGTGATATTCCGGGGTGTTTTTGCGAAGTTTACGAGAAAGTACTCACGTTTACCGTTTTCGGAAACACGCATACTGGTCATAACGTCTTCGGGGATATCTCCATTGAGGTCAGCGGGAAGATTATCCGGCAGTTCACTGACGGAGTTGATGGTGTAGATTATTCCGCCGTTTTTCTTGAACTGGTTCAAAAGGTTTTGTACGGGCTGTGAAAAAGAGTTGAATCCCGGGACGATGACGACTGTATAGGAGCAATCGCCGAGAATGAGACGATTATCTTCAACTTTTCCGTATTGCTCAATGATACGTTCATAACCATATTCGAAAGATACATGACGTTGCAGAAGTGCTATGTTGAGTTTCTGCATAAATTCCGTAAAATAGCGACTGTCATGCGTTTCGTTCTTTTGAGAATCTGTACAAATGTATGATTTGCCGTCAGGTGAGACGGGAGCAGTCAAAGACTGACGTTCCCCATCTTCAACTTCGAAAATGGCATTAATTGGATTGATAATCAAAACATCGGCAGCTATATGACCGCGATTGAGCAGTGCCAGTGTGCGTTTGATTGGTAGATACAAATCGGCATTGCAGGAAAAATAGGGTTGCTGGAAGAAAAAACTTGCGGGATGGTCGCGTTTAGTCAGTCCTTCAGTGGTATATGAACAGTCATGATGAACGATGATATTCACACCAAGCCCCAACTCAAATAACAGCTGTGCCATTTGGTTTTGTACAGGTATGCCCCAACCTAAACTGGTTAGGACTTCAGCACTGCACTTACCACCCTTGACTTGACTTGCAACACTGGAGGCATTTTTGACTAAAGTTGAAATAGGGAATCCCCGGACAGTATTTACAGAAAAGCCGAAATCATTCCGTGACTCGCTCATGTAATTCAGTGAATGATTGCCTGTAAGAAAATCATCAATGCCGGGAATATCTTCTGCCAGATAGAACGCTGACGCATCCCCGTACCACTGGAAGATGATTGCCATGGGACCTTCATCGCCGCAAAGATGACCTGTAAAAATCATATTATGATTGTGTGCCCATTCCACCATTGGGCGTATGTAGTTTTCGCCAAGCATGGTAGAGGTCAGTTTACGGAAGTCGCGTCGGATTTTTTTACAATCAGGAGTGTTTTCAACAAGTGCGGACAGATGATCAAGAATGGAATAGCCGTATTCTTCATAGAAACGAGCAGGAAGAATATCGCTCCAAACGATTTGTTGGCCTTTGCCGTACATACTGGCGATGTCATCCGTATAGACAACAGTCAAGGTATTTCCCAGAAACTCACCAACATACTGTTCGTAGAGGTCATGGGTCATTTCCAGGAATTTTTTTGCAGGAATTTCATTCAGATTATCCACAAAGAAATCAAATGATTTCTTCTGAAAAACGAGGACTTGCTGGTTGGCTGGTGCATTGGCAAGGTCAACTTCCTGTTGCGGGTTTTGTTTGTCAAAGCATTTGAGAACATCTTTTTTACGGGTAGCCTCAGAAACGGACATTACGTCAAAAAGAAGACGCTTCTGTTGATATTTTTCATCTTGAATGGGCAGACGATGTCCCACTGTTCCGCTGGGG